>JAEWMK010000054.1 GCA_023457235.1 Bacillota bacterium | reverse complement strand
AACGCCTTCAGGGCGAAGAAAGTATTATAAAATCACAGATTCAGGAACGAAGGAATTAGAGAAGAAACAAAAGGATTGGAAACTCATTGAGAATTTAGTACAAAAAAGCTCGGAGGGTCTGATATGAAATCGAAATTAGAACGGTATGTGGAATACATTGTCCGTCATACAGAAAGTTCTAAGGAAGAAAAAGAGGATCTTTATGAGGAACTACTTATCCACTTACAGATTTCTCGCGATTACTTAATGGAGCAAGAGGAATTAACACTGGAAATGGCAGAGGAAAAGGCCATGCAGCTATTTGGCCAAGAAGGAGAAATTGGTATTCAAATTCAACAAGCATTATTTCCTTATCGAAAGGAATTAATGCTTACATTATCGATTTCTTCCATACTTTTCACAATCAGTATTTATTTATTAAGTCTTTTTGTTAAAGGAGATGCTTATATTGGCTGGCTTTGTTATTCTATGGGTTTGAGTACAATGCTTTTATTTCTTCCTTTAAATCAGCATTTTCACTTTAATAGAAAGCTTTGGATCAATGGATTGTTGGTTTTTCACACGCTTGGGCAGCTATATGGATGGTTAATTGTTAGCCAGTTAGATCTTTCGGCCAATGTTGGCTTAACAATCTGGGTGTGGTTAAACGTTGCTCTAAGCATTGGTCTTGTTTACCGGACAACAATCTATGACTACGGTACTAATGAAAAACATATGAAGTTTCTGCATGGATTGAATATTACGAGTGGGATTATCATTACAGGGATTTCACTATTTCTAATCGTTGGTGGTCTCATTATGATAGGTGAATTTCATTTCATGATGGTCATGTTTGCAAGTCCGATTGCCGTATGGATAGCTTTGTATGTAGCGCAATTGAAGTTGGCGAAGAAAAATAAAAGGATGGCATTTGTAGTAGGAATCATACCCATTGTAGCTTGTATTCTTATCTTTTTATGGATTTATTCCCCTGTACTCTTTTTTAAATAATTGCCTTTTTATAAAGGTAATGGAGAAAGGATATTATCATGAAGAAAAAAAATCTCATGTTTCTAATAGTATCTTTATGCAGTTTAACAGTAGCTCTTGTGGTTTTGGGGATATTTTTCAACAAAACAGAAAATGAAAAACAGAATGGGCTATCCAATCATTATGATGTTTCAGTTCAAAATTCGATTGCCTATGTAGTGTATAAAGAGGGGAAACCGCAATTATTTTTGCATAATGAAGGGGGGTCAATGGATACAGTCGTAGCAGAGTATGATGAGGAAGCGATGATTCTTGATCCCACTTTTTCAAAAAATGGCTCAATTTTGGCTTATATTACTACAAATAAAGATAAGGAAACAGAACTGATAAGTACGGTCCATTTTTATAATATGGAAAAAAAGGAAATAACGGATGTATTCACTGATCCTTCGACCATTACAGAGATTGAATTTAAGCCGGACCTTTCATCACTCTTATACCTACGCGCTGGAACATTTGAAAATTATTCACCCATTACAGGGAAAAGACCGCATGACTTTGATGTTTATGAATTTAATTTAAACGAGAAATCCCATGAACAAAAGACAAATCTTCAACAGTATTCTATTTATTCATTAAACGTTTCCCCTAGTGGTGATCGCGTTTACTCAGGAAGAGATGATGATTCAGATGTAAAGACAGCAGAAGATTCCTTCCAAGTAAAACAAAGAATTTTTGAAATTCCTTTGGATCACCCGGAAGGGATGTCTGTCATTTCAGACCCAGAACGTGAAGTTTCTATTTTTAGTTTTACAATTACTCCTGACGGAAACGAATTTATTTTTCAATCCATTAGTAATCCTAATGATGGCGGCATCTTTAAATACGAATTATATAGATATAATTTAGATACAAAAGAAGAAAAACAGTTAACTCATTTTGGGGAACATGTGGGTGACCCTGTTGTAAGCGTTGATGGAAGGACTATTTACTTTATGTTGGATAGAAATTTCGCCAAAGGTGATCCCGATTATCATTTATATAAAATGAATATCGATGGAGAACAGAGTGAAGAAATAGTACTTCGATACTCCAATGGTGAATAGAAAAAGGAAAGACGGCATGATTATGTAATCCTAAGAAATGAAGGTGATAATTTGAATAAATTCTTAAAAATAACGTTGAGATGTAAATGCAAAAACAAAGAAGGGGCAGCACCTTGAAACAACTTCAAAAAAATAGTAAAGAATTTTATCCGCTCATTGTAACAGTACCCTATCAGATATTGCATTTATGATACCATTAACAATATGGTTATATCTTTTGTTATTGGCAAATGGAATTGCAGAAACATAATAAATAGTTGTTTTCTACAAACGGGCACTCAAATTAACAATATTATTTAATACAGCTAATGTTCCCATAGCTTTTGCTGTTTCGGGTATTATAGGGTTCGTCGGGAAATTGGCTTAAACTGAAAAAACTTCAATAATAAGCTTAATTAATAAACTTATAGTGACCGAGAGAACAAGTAAATTCTGAATGGGCTGATACGCCCATTAACCTTGTATTACGTGGTATATCGTATTACAATATTTATAACATATAGCATGTGATTGTTGAGGAAATGCTATTAAAGAAATCCATCATTCGGGAACCATGGATTACCTTTGAAAACTTCTTTTGTCTTAGTTTAAATTAGGGGATTTGATAAAAGCATGGATGAAAAAATGTTCGATCAGTGATGCTAGACTAAAAAGTAGACACAGATTGTTATAATAAAAATAAAAACTATAACGAGGTGTGTCTAAATGGCTAAAGGAAAACGCTATGATGAAACATTTAAGAAAGAAACAGTAAAGTATATCG
>JAEWMK010000053.1 GCA_023457235.1 Bacillota bacterium | reverse complement strand
TCGCACCACCCTGGGGTACCAAGCTAGAATCCTCTAGTAGGCCGCTGCGTGAGCCTTTCATTCAGCGGATTTTTTTGAAAAAAGAAGGGAGAGAAAAAGAAATGCTGCAAAAAATGAAATTAAAGGCTAAGAGAGTAAAGTTTTATGTAGGTCCGAAAGAAACAAAACCAGAATTGAATAGGGTAAACCAGACTTCCACGAAGGTTCTAATTGATCGTGTTTTAGAAATGTTATATAAGCTCCAAACAGATTGTGAAAAACAATATCCGATTTATCTGCCGAAATCCACCTACGAAAGCCTTCAAATTGCTTTAGCATTCAGTTTTTCAAAAATATTGAACAAAAACACCAGCACAGTAAAAGAAGTAATATCTATTTTGGATCAAAAAGAGGAGGTACTGCCACAAAATCAAGTAGCCTTACTCTTAAATACATTTGTAGAGTTTATAAAACAAGGAAGAGAGAATTATGAAGACATGGATGAAGTACATTATTTAGTCTCCAATTTATCACCGTTACTTTATCAAGCCAAAAGTAATGAAAGTTGAGGCATCATTATGGATGAAAAAGTTCAAAAACAACATTCACAGATAAATGAAAGAAGCTTCCGAACCTATGCAAAAAGAAACTACATTAGCAAGGATCGCTATTTAATTTTTTTATTAAAAGAAAAAAATGACTCACCTCCGGAAGCTGGGGCGTCTTGCCCAATTAAATGTAAATAGTGAGGTAAACAGGAAAAAAGCTTGTCTTTATGGACAAGCTTTTTTGTGTTCTCAAAAATAATTTTTTTCCTTCATTTCTTTTATATCGTTCTCAACCAACTTGCGGAATTCTATACCGCGCTCTTTTTTGATTCGTTTAAAATCTTTCAATAAATTTTCCCCTGAAATCCCTCTATCAATTAAATCCTTCAAAATAATTTCGGAAAATGTATCTTTGCGAGTTAGTCTTTTTGCCTCTAGAAGAAGTTGAAGATGGTCGTTAATGAGTTTAATAACTCGTACTTTTGCCACAAAAGACGCAGGAGGGTTATCTTTGCTGGTGATCGCTGCTTCCACTAGCATCGTTTCGTTTTTCTCTTTTAAGCTATTGAAAAATTGAAAAAGGTCCTTTTCTATTAGACCCTCAATTAGCCAGTGGTCGTTTGGGTTTTCTTTATTAATAATTAATCCTTCAAAAAGTGGAATATCATGCTTAGTTGTTTGGTTATTTGCTTCTGTAAATACCGTTAATGAACATAGTCGAAATGACTTCATAGGCAGTCCACCTTCCTTTCAGGTTTCTGTCTCAATCTATATTATACCACGATTGAAATAATTTTTAACATTTCAGAAATTCCAACTTCCACCCCAACTACGGTGTGGGGGACAGCCACCACTGACGCCACGCACTATGAAAAAATTTGCACGAAAGTATTGCAATTTTGTTGAATTTTTAATTTTTCGACCATTTTACCCTTGAGATTTTGTAAATCGCCTAAGGAAATTTTGAAAATTCAAGTGCATTTTACCCTCGAATTTTCAAAATTGGCGATTTGCATGAAAATGTTTTTGTTAGTATTTTAATAGTAAGAAAGGAGGATAAGCAAATGAAGCTGGAGGAATATGATGTGTCTTTTGTCATAAAATGGCCGAATCGGCCACCTCTTTTATTAGTGACTTATGTAGCTTTATCGGAGGAGCATTTCAAGAAAAATCCAAGGTTAAGCAGGAAGGAGCTGATTGTAAAGAATAGTGTTTTTTTATTAAGGGATCATTATAAGGTTGAGCAACAACCTGGGATTGAAATCAAAATTTTTAAAGTTAAGCCAGTCAAAAGGCTGGGATTTAGTCGTGAGGGGATTTTAAAACCACTGAGGAGCGTTCATTAGAGCAACTTTACACAATTTTTCTTCATCATACTGCACTGAAAGTCAATCATTTACCCAATGTAAAAGCAACATTTAATATCTAATAATCTACTTACTTAGAAATCCCCTGCATGGTCTTTCTTTCTCTTTCTTACGAAATGTTTTATCCTCGCAAAAAGAATCAATGCCTGCGATTCTTCGTTTTGCTAAGGTTGAGGCAAAAAGAAAGAGCATCCCCATTTCAATTTTCGCAAAATAGGAGGTGTTGATTTTTTCCATTCTATCAATATATTAACTTAATTCAGCAAATGTCTCCAACTTCCAAAAGTAGAGGGTTAAAGGCGCATTTGATAAGGAGCGTGATGATTAATGATAAATCAGGTTACTTTAGTTGGTAGAATTACAAAAGACCCGGAGCTTCGGTACACTGGTGATGGGGTTGCAGTCTCGAATTTTACAATTGCCTTAAATCGTAACTTCAAAAATGTGAATGGAGGGTATGATACCGATTTTGTGAATTGCAATATTTGGCGTAAACCAGCGGAAACAGTAGCGAACTTTTGCCTGAAAGGATCTCTAATCGGAATAACAGGAAGGCTCCAATCCAGACATTATGATAATAGCGAAGGCAAACGCGTTTACGTTACGGAGGTTGTGGCCGAGGATATCAAATTTATTTCTTTGAAAAATAATAAAAATTCGAGTCAAAGCCAAAGCAATAACACTGTGACAAACAACAATAATACTGCCGATAATAATAGCGAAGCTGCTCTTATTAGAGAGGGACAGCCAGAAACTCAAAAAGAAGTAGTCCAACCATTCATCCAATAGACAATCCACCATAATTGAATTTTTCACCATAAAAAAAGAAAAATCAGGTGGAGAGTATCACACAACTTCACCTGATTTCTCTAAATCTAACTATGCTTGAAATCTTTCAATCTACGAGAATTAGTGGCTCATTACTGCGGAACCATCATCTTTTCCATCTTTTGTAACCTTAATAATGCATGTTGCACCTTTTTGTGCATGGTTAAATTGGTGTGTAACAAACTGGAAGCTGCCTTCTTCAACCACTGTGAATTCGACAACAGCACCGCCACTCGCAGGTAACATCACTGTTTGCTTTCCTTTGTAAT
>JAEWMK010000052.1 GCA_023457235.1 Bacillota bacterium | reverse complement strand
CTTATTTCCTGGAGTAGCCGTTGATCTAGATGTTGATCTTCTTGTAGTATTAGAGGTATTATTTCTCTTCACCATAATATAACCTCCTTGTTTAAGAGTTGGTAATATTATAAATTATTCTGCATAATGGCGGTTTGTCACGGCTAGTTTATTATTTTCAAAAGAACCGCTTCTAAAAACGAGGCACAGCCTGCGATTGAAAGAATTAATATTATAGGCGAGAAATAATCAGGAATAGTTAAGTAGCCAGTATACATTATTACTGCACACCATACACCAGTACACCAATAACAGCTTAACAGTTCCCCCATAAACCTCCTCATTCCAGTTCCTTTTATCTCTATATAGGTCTCAATTGTTCCATCCTCTGATGTCTCCTCATACTCATGAATAAAAGGTTTTCTTAAAAATTGGGTTATTTTATCAAATACAAATAATCGCGTTAAACGAAAGGTCGCTAAGCATAACAAAATAAAATCTAATATACTATCGATCATAGCAAGCTCCTTAGGCAAATTTCATTGATATGATATTCATCTGCCCGTTAGAAGGTACCTTTATTATTTGGCTTTATCATAGATCCTTTTTAAGACAAGTGCCTCTGCCCAAAGCGGCAACCCTTTATTAATATGATCCTTCCAGTCCTCATCTGAGATAAGACCTTCCTCATAAAGCCAATCAATCGCCATCCTTTTCCATGGATCAGCATTTTCATAGGAACTCGGGTTAAGCTCCTTTATCTTCCGATTCTTAACTTCATTTAAAAACCAGTCCCTGCTGATTCCAGTTCCTGGACATGTTTTGGCGGAATGGTCACGATGGAAAACAATGTCGCTAAAAGACAAATTAAATTTCATCATTAATACTCTTACTACCGCTATAACTGCATCTAACTGCTTTCCTTCTAACACCTCTTCACCTTTATCAAAGTTCCCGATCATTTCAAACATAATTCCTCCAGCATTATGTCCGGTAATTCCAGCCGGATCCTTCTCCAAAGGTCGCCCATCCCAAATAAGCCCGTCCGGCGCTACAGTAAAATGCTGGCCAATGTCCTGCCACCCCCTTGTTTCTGTATGATAACGCCACATACTTGTAATAGTAGCTTCACCTTTATAATCCGATTTCCTTGGTCTCCATGTATGGTGAATTTGGATATGGGTAATTTTTCGTTTAACTGCAACAGAATTGATAAAGGATTGAAATTGAACGATTGTATAGGGCTTAAAATTTCTTGTCATTATTATTGATTCCCCTCCTTCAGCTTATTGAACAAACGTTGGTATACTGCTGCTTGGGCCCAGAAAGGCAAAGGTTCATCGATCTGTTTCTTCCAAGTTTCATCCGATAATAGCCCTTCTTCAAACAGCCAATCGACTGCTTTCTTTTTCCATTCCGCTGTTCCTGTCGGATAACCGGATTTTTCAGCCATTTTTTCACCTCTTTCTCCATGATGCTATAAGCCCTCTTCATAATATAGATATATGATTTTAACGAAAAAGTGATATAACGTTTATTCACGCGTTATTTTTTTTGTAACTAAATCTTTAAAGTCACTCGTTCTAGCAATAACCCTACAATTCCTTACTAATTTTTTATTTGATATTTTGTAGGTATGTGAGAATTTATTAAACCTTCTTATATAAACATAGTTATAGCGACTTGTGGAATGGATTTTAACATTTTTTTGATGACATGCTACTACAAACCCAGTATCTGACTGTTGTTTTCGTGCCGGAAATTTTATTTCAGGATATAGGTCCTTTTTGAAAACTAATGTTCCACCTTTTAAAAAGGATTTACCAGTATTATTTTCTCTTCCAAACCTCAGTGTATATAAAGTTAATAATTGTTTGCTCTTAAAATAAAGAAAACTAACACCTTTACCTACTAATTTTGCTCCTGTTGCTTCTATAGCCTCCATTTGTTCCGTTAAATAGTATGGTGAATAGTAATCGTCATCATCAAACTTAGCGACCGTATCATAATTGGATTTTTCAATTCCAAAATTCAAGCATTCCCCAAGTGTTTTTTCTTCGGGAACTTGATAAATATATACATTTTCATAATCTTTCGCTTTCTCTTCCCATTCCTCAATTTTCATAAGATCATTATTTAAAATAATAATAAGCTCCTTATCCTTCCATTCCTGTCTTGCGTAATTATCAAAGATATTATTTTTCATGAAATTTCGATAAGTACACGCAATAATAGATACCATTTATTCATCACCTCAAAAGCTAATTACCTATTGAGTTATAATATGGAAAAAATTTATTCTCGTATAGGGACATCACCATTTTTTTAAAATTAAGAAAAGCGTTTATGTGCAATATTAATTTTAAAAAAACAGGAGCTTCATTTAGATGTATTAGCTCCTATTTTACATTTCTACAGTCACAGTTTTTTCGGCTGATACATTTTATATAGAAAGCTAGTTTATTAAAAAAATCATTTATTTTTTGGACTTGTTTGGTCTATTGACCGCTACCATTAAGTTTGTATTAGAGGAGAGGAATAAATGGACTCACAACAACAAAAAAATAGTACACATGCGAAAGCAACAGTTGTTATTATGACATACAATCGGAAAAATACCATTGTAAGAGCTATTAAAAGTGTTTTAGATCAGACTTTAAAAGAATGGAAATTATTAATTTTAGATGACGGCTCAACAGATGGTACAGATATAATAGTAAAACCTTTTGTATTAGGAGATCAAAGAATTATGTACTATCAATTACCCACAAATAAAGGTATTTGTCATGTTTTAAACCAAGCTTTAAATATCGTAGATACACCTTATATGGTTCAACTTGATAGTGATGATTGGCTTGAAAACAACGCACTGGAAACATTAGTGAAAGGCATGGAAAACGCTCCTTCTAGTGTAGCATTGGCATATGGTAATCATAAGGAGTGGTATAACAGAAATAAAGGTACTATAAAAAAGCAGCGTTCTTTCACACCCACTGACAAATATGAGCTATTAGTCTATAGGTCTACATTTTATCCACGCTGCTACAAAACGAATTATCTAAAGGCAGTAGGCGGTTGGGAAACAAACGATAAATATAATGGAAGATATATGGAAGATAACAGGATGTTTTATAAATTAATTGAAAAATATGATTTTCACTGGATAGATGAACATATGTATAACTTAAATCGCTATGATGGGGAGAGACAAACGAAACCTGAAAATAGTAGTAAATATGCTGAAATTAAGAAAGAATTTATTCAATATTATTTGAAAAAGTGGGGAAACGAATATACTGCAGATTTTTCAATAAATAAATATGGTTGGTTAGAAACAAAGCTTAAGCCTAATCAAAAGCAGTAAATAATAATAAGCCTCAACATCGCTCTCCTATTCTTCTGCCCTTAATAGATTTTTCAGTAAAATTACGATTTAAATTATCAGCGATTCAGATTTATGATTCAAAAATACAAGCACAATCTTTATCCATGAATATGATAACTTACCAAAAAAATGCTGCTGTCTTATATGCAGATAAACTTGCTATCGAGCCAAAATTTCGAAAAGGCATTAAATTGGAGGTAAATATAATGGAAAAAATTACGAGGATTGGCATAGCAGGAACCGGCTTAATTGGGAAGGGATTAGCGTTCGAAGTTAAAAAGCGATCTGAATTAGAATTATCAAAAGTTCTAACTAGACGTGATATTGGTTCAATGAATGACTACCCTTTCCAAGAGGTTCTTACGAATTCAGTTGATGATTTTATCGAAAATTGCGACTTAATTGTTGAATGCAGTGGAGATGTTATTTACGGCTCGGAAGTAATTGATATGGCAATCAAAGCATCGATACCGGTTGTGACTATGAATGCAGAACTTCAAGTGACAACTGGTTCTTACTTTGCAAAAAGAGGGTTTATTACAGAGGCAGAAGGAGATCAACCAGGTTGTTTAGCCTCATTACATGAAAATGTTGTTCAGATGGGCTTTAAGCCGTTAGTATATGGAAATATTAAAGGATTTCTTAACCTAGATCCTACTATTGAGGACATGCAATATTGGTCAAAAAGAAATGGAGTACGTCTTGATATGACGACTTCTTTTACAGATGGAACAAAAGTTCATATTGAACAAGCATTAGTTGCAAACGGTCTTGGTGCTGGAATTGCTGTCGATGGTCTTCTTGCTCTAAGCTCAGATGACTTACAAGTTACAGGAGCTGAATTAGCAAGAGCGGCTATTCGTTTAGGGCACCCGATTTGTGAATTTGTATTGGCACCAAAAGCTCCTCCAGGTGTGTTTATTACAGCGGAACACGATAGCCGTCAAAAGGATGCATTGCGTTATTTCAAGATGGGAGAGGGACCATACTATACCATTCTCCAAAACTTCCATCTATGCCATTTAGAAATCGTGAAAACAATAAAGCGAGTAATAAATGGGGGTGGAGTGCTTCTCAATAATGGAGAAAATCCAACTGTCAGTGTTGCAGCGATTGCCAAAAGGCCACTTCAGTCTGGAGAAAAAATTGAAAAGGGAATCGGCAGCTTCCAAGTAAGAGGAGAAGCTGTAAATATTGCAACCAATCTTAATCATGTACCAATAGGACTGCTAGTTAATGCTGTACTGAAAAGACCAGTTGAAAAAGGGAAAATGATTACTTTTGATGATGTTGACATACATGAAAGTTTAGCTTTAAAAGCGTGGTTTGAGACGAAATCAAAATGGGGTTGATAATTTTGAAATGGATCATAAAGAATCCTGCACCTCCTGACTCTAGACAATTAAATTGGGGAGATTTCCACTTAGGGAGATCTTTAACTAAATATCTCCTGAGATCTGGAATAGATGTTCAGTCTGATTATTATCCAAAATGGGAAAATGATAAAGAAGCTGATGTAGTACTTGTGATAAGAGGTAAATACCCATACAAACCGAAAGGGAATTCAATAAATATTATGTGGAATATCAGCCATCCAACCTCGATTAAATTAGAGGAGTACCAAGATTATGATATCGTTTTTGTGGCATCTAATTATTATGCTGATATTCTAAGGGAAAAGATAAACAAACCAGTGTACCCCTTGTTGCTGTGTACCGATATGGAAGAATTTTTTGAAAGAGATATAGATGGAGAGAGAAATGGAATTATATTTGTTGGAAATACAAGGGGAGTACGAAGAGATTGTGTAATATGGTCTACCGAATTAGGGATCCCATTAAAGTTATGGGGAAATGGTTGGGAAAAGTGGTTGGATAAAAAGAAGTACGTTGTGAACGAATATATAAGAAATGAAGATTTAGGGAAATTGTACTCTCAATCTAAAGTAGTATTAAATGATCATTGGCCAGATATGAGACAATTTGGGTTTATTAATAATCGAGTTTTTGATGCCATTGCATGTGGGGTACCTGTTATATGTGATTATCATCATGGATTATATGAGATTTTTCCAAACGGCATTTTATATTACAAGAATAAAAATGAGTTTAAAAATTGCATTGAACAAATTAACCATTCGTATCCTATTATAAAGTCAAATATAAATCAATTAAAGCCTATTGTAGAAAAAGATTTTAGTTATAAAAAAAGAGTAAAGCAGATTTTAAAAGCTTTACGTTCGGAACATTTGATCTGAGATTAGCTTTCCAATCTTCACACTTCCATATATTCATAGGGGAAGTGTATTTTTATTTGAAATTAGTTGTGGCATGTGATTTAGGAGACCATTTTCAATAAACCTATGCATCCAACCAGCACTTTTTGCATAGGAGAACCATATTATAGAATGAAAATCAGAAAATAAAAGGGGGGAAATGTTTGAAAGGAATTATCTTAGCTGGAGGAACTGGTACACGGCTTTATCCTATAACAAGATCCATTTCAAAACAATTATTATCAGTGTATGATAAACCGATGATTTATTATCCATTATCCATTCTCATGCTAGCTGGTATAAAAGATATATTAATTATTTCAACCCCAGAGGATACACCAAGATTTGAACAGTTGCTTGGAGATGGGTCAGAACTAGGTGTTCGGTTAAATTATACGATACAAGAAACCCCAACCGGTATAGCTCAAGCGTTCATTATAGGCGAGAAATTTATTAATCACGATAGAGTTGCACTCATATTGGGTGATAATATTTTTTTTGGACAAGATTTAGGGAAAATTTTGAGAATTGCTGTTTCAAGAGAGAAAGGAGCTACGATTTTCGGGTATAACGTTAACGACTCGCACCGTTTTGGTGTAGTTGGGTTTGATGAAAATGGGAAGGTTACCTCCATTGAAGAGAAGCCTGACTATCCAAAGTCAAACTTTGCTGTAACGGGTTTATATTTTTACGACAATCGTGTAGTGGAAATAGCCAAATCACTAAAACCATCTTCAAGAGGGGAATTAGAGATAACTGATGTTAATAATGCTTATTTAAAATCCGGGGATTTATTTGTTGAATTATTGGGTAGAGGCTATGCGTGGTTAGACACAGGTACACCTGAATCATTATTAGAAGCATCACTATTTACAGAAATAGTTGATAAGCACTTGGGTATAAAAATTGGCTGTTTGGAAGAAATTGCATATGTGAAAGGCTTTATTTCCAAAGAACAATTACTCTCTTTAGCTAAACCTCTGCTTAAGAATAAATATGGACAATATTTATTAAATTTGGCTAATGGCAAGTAGTGAAAGAAAGGTAGTGATATTTTTTGAAATTAATAGAAACTGACTTTTCTGATGCATTTTTAATTGAGCTAGATATTTTTAGAGATGAACGTGGTTTTTTTACTGAAAGTTATAACAAACAGTTATTTAAAAATAACAATCTAGATTTTAATTTTGTACAAGATAATCATTCTTTATCTTTAAAGAGTGGAGTAATTCGTGGATTACACTACCAACTTTCCCCTATGGCACAAACGAAATTGGTACATGTTTTAACAGGTGCAATTTATGATGTTATCGTCGATATCCGTAAAAACTCAAAAACTTATGGTAAGTGGCAAGGCTTTATATTGAGCGAAGAGAACAAACGTCATTTGCTAGTTCCTCGGGGCTTTGCACACGGGATTTGTACACTTGTTGATAACACTCAAGTGTTTTATAAAGTTGATAACTATTACTCTCCTGCACATGATAGTGGAATCATTTGGAATGATACTACTTTAAAAATTGACTGGCCAATATCAAACCCCATTCTATCTGAAAAAGACAAAAGACTAAAAACATTTGTAGAAGTGGATGGCAATGAAATCCTATGATTATCTAATAGTTGGTGGTGGAATCATTGGTCTAGCCATAGCAAGGGAATTGAAAACAAGGTACCCGAATGCTTCTATTTGTATCCTCGAAAAGGAATCTGATGTAGCATACCATTCCAGCGGAAGAAATAGTGGTGTGTTACATGCAGGATTTTATTATTCTGCAGATAGTTTGAAGGCTAAATTTACAAAAGAAGGAAATCGGGAAATGACGAAATACTGTGTTGATAATGGGCTTAAAATTAACAATTGCGGAAAAATTGTTGTTGCAACAAATAATGAAGAGTTAGAGGGATTAATAGAATTAAAGAGAAGGGCTTACAAAAATGGTGTTGAACTCCACTGGATCAATGAAAAAGCAGTGCATATGATTGACCCCAATGTAAAGATCTATAAAAAAGCACTGTACTCACCAACAACTTCCTCTGTTGACCCAATTGAAGTATGTCAAACAATAAAAGCCCAAGTTATCCAGATGGGTATTGATATACATTTTCATACTCAGTATCAAGGAATTGAAAAAGATAAAATAAAAACCAATAAGGGTTTTTATAGCTATAACTATTTTATAAATGCAGCTGGGTTGTATGCTGATAAAATAGCAAAGGACTTTAATTTTGGTAAAAAGTACACAATAATTCCCTTCAAAGGTATTTATTTAAAATATACCAAAAACAAATCTGATGTGGTGACCAATATTTATCCAGTTCCGAATCTGACTAATCCTTTCTTAGGGGTTCACTTTACAAAAACAGTAGATCAATCAATTAAAATTGGACCTACAGCCATTCCTGCCTTTTGGAGGGAAAACTACAGTGGTATTAAAAGATTTAAGTTTAGTGAATTTTGTAGCATTTTATATTATGAGGCCAAGTTATTCTGTAAGAATTCTTTTAATTTCCGTTCTCTCGTACTTGAAGAATTAAAAAAATATATGAAATCAAATATTATTAATTTGTCATTAAAGATGGTGAAAAATTTAGATAAAAATGGCTTTGGCGAGTTTGCAAAACCAGGAATCCGTGCTCAGTTATTAAATAAAGAAACATTGGAGCTTTTACAAGATTTTGTGTTAGAAGGGGATCATCGCTCCATTCATATTTTAAATGCAGTTTCCCCAGGCTTTACCTGTGCATTTCCATTTGCAAGATATGTAGTTGATGAAATGATAGAAAAACAAAAGTCAAACAAAGTAAGCGAATAAATTAAATTTATTTAGGGAGGAGAATTAATGAAAAATGTACTAGTTACCGGTGCTGGGGGGTATATAGGAAGTGTCTTAGTTCCAAAATTATTAGAAAAAGGATATAGGGTAAAGGCGATTGATCGGTTCTTCTTTGGAAAAGACAATCTAAAACCTAACGAAAATCTCTGTATTGTTCAAGACGATTGCCGTTATTTAAAAGAAGATGATCTTAAAGATATTGATGCGGTTATTGATTTAGTTGCTATTTCAAATGATCCAAGTGGGGAATTATTTAAAGAGGTTACCTATGAGGTGAATCATTTATCAAGGGTCCACACAGCGATGTTAGCGAAGAAAATGGGGGTAAAACGTTACATTTTACCATCATCTTGCAGTATTTATGGCTTTCAAGTTAATGACATTATCGTTGATGAAACAGCAAAAACAAATCCATTAACAGTCTACGCTAAAGCTAATGAAAAAGCAGAACAAGGTGTTCTACTATTGTCTGATGACAATTTTACCGTTGTCGTGATGCGACAAGCGACCGTCTATGGTTATTCGCCAAGAATGAGGTTTGATTTAGCGATAAATGGAATGGTATACGGTGCGTGGAAAAACAAAGTCATACCCTTAATGAGAGATGGGGCTCAATGGAGACCAATGATACATGTTGAGGATACGACTGATGTAATGTGCCTGTTATTAGAAGCTGATTCACAAAAAATTAATGGAGAAATCTTTAACGTAGGTTCTAATAGGAATAATTATCAATTAAGACCTCTAGCCGAGGAAATCGCTTCCGCATTACCAATAGATGTGAAAATTGAGTGGTATGGGAATCCAGATCATCGCTCTTATCGCGTCAATTTTGAAAAAATCGAAAGGCAGCTAGCATGGAAAGCCAAGTATACAGCAGCCGAAGGGGCAATTCAAATTTACAAGGCATTAGAAGATGGAACACTTGAAAAAACTGAACAAACAATCACTTTAAATTGGTACAAAAGACTAATAGAATGGCATCGAATAATAAAGCAAGTTGAAATGTATGGAGGTATACTAGATATAAAGAAATAAGAACTTCAACAAATAAAACATCAAAAAGGAAAGCAGATTATTATATCCTGCTTTCCTTTTTGATTGTAATCTTTGAAAACTATATTTACTTATTAATCAAGTCCCCAATAATTATATTGATCTTTAGACTTAAACACTATGATATGTTTGCCATCCTGAAGTTGACATCCCATTATTGGATCTACATTCCCAAGCGGTAAAACAGATGGTCCATACCAAGGGTGACCATGTGCCTTGTTGTCTCTCCACCAATATCCAACTTCACCAGTTTTTAATTTACAGACTGCCCTAAATTGATTAAATTTATTTTCAAAAAACACAGGATCTCCCGTAACACCTTCAGCAAACGTTTCACTTTTAGACCAATTCCCATTAGGATTTTCCCAGTAGTGAGTCAAAGAAGAATTTGAACGAACAATAAGCTCTAAATTGCCAAATTTACTTTTGATGGGTAGGGAAATAGCATAACTATCGGGATTTTTTTGATACCATGGATATTTCTTGTCTTTATATTTACTTGTATAATACTTATCACTAATATGGTGAATTAATTTTTGTACGGGATTATTTTCATCTCGAATCACTGGATGACATAGGAAAACATTACTATTATTAAGGCAATGAATCATTTCATCCAATGTAAAGTATGGGCGATAACGAATCATCCTTGCAGTAATATCCGGATATTTTTTCGTCCTAAATCCAAGTTCCTTTGCCATGTTTACAAAAAGTATCTCATCCGTACCAAAGGCGCTTGTTTCTAATAAAGCTTTTTTTAACCTTTGCTTTCTTCCTGGTTCAAGTAATGCTTTAACGAATGATCTTGAAATCACCTGACCAACATTAAATATGCCATAGAAGGGATTTACATTAAATAATTCTTTCCATCTATCAATGTCTTTCTTAAGTTCTTTTCCAACATACCAATTTTCATCTGGAATCCTAAGCCTTACCGCCATATAATCTGTATCTACCATTTCAGTTTGAATGAATTCTTCGTATCCTTTTCTTATAAATAAAGCATCCGAATCAATATTAATAAAATATTCATACTCAATACTCAATTCTTCTAGCCATTCCATTGTTTCTAGAAAATAAATGGTTGTCCGCCCATACTTTAATTTACGGCTAGAAGGACAAACAGGGACCCCTAACCCATCGCAAAGAGTTGGGTCATTTCCCCCATTGTATAAGACAATTGTACTGTTTGGGCAAAAGTATCGAACATTATCAATAAGTTGTTTGACTAAATTTCTGTTTTCATGAACAAGAATAGCAAAACAAATATTGCTTTTCTTTTCTAACACAATAACTCTCACCTTTCTATATGGAGATTAATGGATTAATTGTTATTCTTACTCATTATTTTAGATAAACTAGAAAATTGACTTATTATTAGTAGTAATATGTAAACTAATGTGCTTTGGAAACGGCTGGCACCTATTTTACGTTTAAACGTTCACAGTTTTTTTGGCTGATACATTATATATAGTGAGCTATTTAATTTATTTTTTAATAAAATCATTTCTGTTATGGATTTGTTTGGAGGTACTATTGTGGAAAACATATATTTTTTTGTTACTGAACATGGGGTAATTTGCTAATGAATATTCTTGTAACCGGTGGTATGGGATATATAGGTTCACATACATGTGTTGCTTTGCTGGAGGCCGGGCATACGGTGATTTGTGCTGATAATCTTTATAACAGTAAAGTAGAGACCTTGGAGAAAGTAAAGCAAATAACAAATAAAGAAATGATCTTCTATCGGGTTGATGTAACAGATGAGAATGCTGTTGACACCATCTTTTCTAAACATGAAATAGATGGCGTTATTCATATTGCTGGCCTTAAGGCAGTAGGTGAGTCTGTTGAGAAGCCACTCGTTTATTATTATAACAATATTATCAGTACGTTGGTTCTTGTAAAAGCTTGTCAGAAATATAATGTTAACCGATTTGTATTTAGCTCATCGGCAACAGTATATGGAGAAAACACAGTACCGTTTGTGGAGACGATGAAGCTTTTACCAACGACAAATCCTTATGGGGAAACAAAAAGGATGAGTGAGAGAATTTTAACTGATATTGCTGAGGCGAATCCAGCGTTCTCGGTATCACTGCTTCGTTATTTTAATCCAGTAGGAGCCCATGAGACTGGTTTGATTGGGGAAGTACCAAATGGAATACCAAATAACCTGATGCCATATGTAACACAAGTTGCTAAGGGGAAACTAAAGAAATTAAGAGTCTTCGGCAATGATTACCCAACAGTGGATGGTACGGGGGTCCGCGATTATGTACATGTGATGGATTTGGCTGAAGGCCATGTTGCAGCGTTGGATCATCTTACTAAGGGTGTTCACTTTTATAACTTGGGAACTGGTCAAGGTACTAGTGTACTTGAATTAGTAAAAGCTTTTGAAAAAGCTAATGGTATTGAGATACCATATGAAATTGTGGATCGTAGACCGGGAGATATTGCTGAGTGTTACGCAAAGGTATCAAAAGCGAAGGCGGAGCTGGGATGGACAGCGAAATATGATCTTATTACTATGTGTAGGGA
>JAEWMK010000051.1 GCA_023457235.1 Bacillota bacterium | reverse complement strand
GGTGGTATTTCCGCTTTTTATGGCGGTCGCGTCGATAATATCATGCAGCGCATTATCGAAGTACTGGTTGGGATTCCCCATTTAATTGTCGTTATTTTATTAATTCTTGTCCTAAATCCAGGCATATTATCGATTACCTTGGCAATGGTTATAACGGGCTGGGTTGGAATGGCAAGGATTGTAAGGGGACAAATTCTGAAATTAAAAGGCCAGGAATTTGTATTGGCATCGAAAACGTTAGGCGCTAATGATCATCGACTGATCTGGAAGCATTTAATTCCGAATACATTGGGTGCGATTATCATTACAACGATGTTTACAATTCCAACCGCTATCTTTACGGAAGCTTTTCTAAGTTTTATAGGCCTTGGGCTGCGTCCCCCGCATTCATCATTAGGAACGCTTGTAAATGATGGCTTTAAAACAATGCGAATTTATCCGCATATGATGGTGATTTCGTCAGTCATTATTAGTTTAATTATGATAAGTTTTAACTTGTTGGGCGATGGTCTTCGTGATGCACTAGACCCCAAAATGCGGAGATAGGAGGGGTGGGAATGGAATTTATTTTAGAAGTAAAAGATTTGCATGTCGCCTTCGATACCTATGCTGGAGAGGTAAAGGCTGTTCGTGGTGTAGATTTTTATTTAAGAAAAGGAGAAACACTGGCGATTGTTGGGGAATCCGGATCCGGGAAATCCGTAACATCCAAAAGTATCATGCGGCTCATTCCTGACCCGCCGGGACGTATTGTAAAAGGCGAAGTCTTATTTGAGGGAAGGGATCTTGTAAAGCTAAGAGAAAAAGAGATGCAGACGATCCGTGGTTCGGAAATTTCGATGATATTCCAAGATCCAATGACATCATTATATCCATCAATGACCGTCGGGAAACAAATTGTTGAGGGGTTAGTTAAACATCTACGACTTGGAAAATTAGCAGCAAAACAGCGTGCTTTAGAGCTATTAAAGCTTGTCGGTATTCCAAATCCGGAGATACGAGTGAGCCAATACCCCCACCAATTTTCAGGAGGGATGAGACAGCGGGTTGTTATCGCGGTAGCTCTTGCTTGTAATCCCAAAGTATTGATTGCTGATGAACCGACAACCGCATTAGATGTTACGATTCAAGCCCAAATTCTTGATTTGATGAAAGATTTGCAGAAGCAAATGAATATGGCCATTATCCTCATTACACATGATCTTGGTGTAGTAGCAAACATTGCTCAGCGAGTAGCCGTTATGTATGCGGGAAACATCATTGAAACTGGTACAGTTGATGAAATTTTTTATCAACCAAAGCATCCTTATACATGGGGACTACTTGCTTCTATGCCGAAGTTGCATACGAAAAAAGGAGAATTATTAGCCATTGCCGGTACACCTCCAGATTTAGTTTCCCCCCCGCTTGGTTGTCCATTCGCTCGCCGTTGTCCCTATGTAATGGAGGTATGAGTAAGCTATATGCCGGAATATACAAAATCCTCTCCGACCCAATTTACATCATGTTGGCTTCTTGATAAACGGGCTCCAACAGTTGAACCGCCACAAGAAGCTACAGGAGGTTCTGAATGATGGTCAATAAAAAGGAAAAACTTGTAGAAGTGAAAAATTTAAAAAAATATTTTAAAGTTGGAAAACATCAAGTATTGCATGCAGTTGATAACATAACCTTTGATATCTTTAAAGGAGAAACATTGGGCTTAGTCGGTGAGTCTGGTTGCGGTAAATCAACAACGGGGCGTACGATAATTCGACTTTATGAGGCTACCGCAGGTGAAGTGCTTTATGAAGGAATCAATGTTCACGGTAAAAAAACAAAGGAAGATCTTAAAAAACTAAATCGAAAAATGCAAATGATTTTCCAAGACCCGTATGCATCATTAAATCCAAGAATGACTGTGATGGACATTATTGCAGAGGGCATTGATATTCATAGATTGGCAAATGGTCCCAAGGAACGAAAGGATAAGGTTTATGAATTGTTAGAAACAGTCGGTTTGAATCGTGAGCATGCGAATCGCTATCCACATGAATTTTCAGGCGGTCAGCGTCAGCGCATTGGGATTGCTAGAGCATTGGCTGTAGAACCTGAATTTATTATTGCAGATGAGCCTATTTCGGCATTAGATGTTTCCGTTCAAGCGCAGGTTGTTAATTTAATGCAAAACCTTCAAGAGAAGCGGCAATTAACATACTTATTTATTGCCCATGATTTATCTATGGTGAAATTTATAAGTGATCGAATTGGTGTGATGTACTTAGGGAGTCTTATAGAGTTAGCTGAAAGTGACGAATTATATGACGACCCGTTGCACCCTTATACACAGGCGCTCTTATCAGCGATTCCGATCCCGAACCCTATAATAGAACGGTCGCGGCAACGTATTGTCCTGCAAGGGGATTTACCCAGCCCTATTAATCCGCCAACTGGGTGTCGTTTCCATACCCGTTGCCCGCATGTCATGGACATTTGTATCACACATGAACCAAAATGGCTTGAAGTAAAAGAAAAACATTGGGCTGCTTGTCATTTGCATGATCTTAACAAGTCTTGAATATACTTTACTAATCTAAAACAAGCTGATATGTGAAAAAAATAGAAATATGTCAAAAAATAATGTTGCGTGTCAAAAACTCCCCTATAATAAAGAGAGAATAAAGAGAATGGAGCATAACAATGGGAAAACGGGTAGGAGAAATGAAATTTGCGTATTTTTTATTTTTTTTGATGCTATTTGCAGCGATATTTTCTACTAGTGCTTTTGCTGAGGGAGACAAAATGGTAGCCAATTTCCACTCCAAAAAACTTAGTTCTGTAAAGGAAGTGGAATTGCCAAGGGCTTTGCCTCGATTTAAATATGATACAGGGCTATCTTTTTCATATCCAGATGCAGTAAGAGGTGTCAATATGACAGCCCATACAGCAGGCGGCTACAAAAATTATCTTGATTATCATTCAGGTGCTTCTAAAAATCTATCTTCTTCAGGTAAAAATTTTGCTGGAATAATGAATTTAATGGATACTACTGACTTGAATGCCGTTGTTATAGATATTAAAGATGATTGGGGAAATCTTACTTACATGCCGCAGGCGGATTCACCGTTAGCTTCAATTGGGAAACCATATATAAAAAATCCACGGGAAATGCTTGAACTTTTTGAGAAAAAACAAGTTTATCCAATTGCTAGGATTGTAGTGTTTAAAGATACCGTTTGGGCTAAGCAAAGGCCTGATTTGTCGTTTCTAGAAAATGAGGCAGTTTGGAAAAATGGCCGAAATGAGTCTTTTGTTAATCCATTTTTGAAAGAAGTATGGGATCATAATGTTCAAATAGCAATCGATGCAGCCAAACTTGGATTTAAAGAGGTTCAATTTGATTACGTTCGTTTTCCAGAAGGATTTGAAAAGCGGGATCAAACATTGACCTATAGCATGGGTCAATATAAAGATATGGAAATGGATAATATTCAAAAACGGGTGCAGGCAGTGACTGATTTTGTCGCTTATGCCAAGGAACAATTAAAGTCATATGATGTAGATGTTTCTGTAGATATCTTTGGATATACAGCAACATTAGCAGAGGCTCCGGGAATTGGGCAAAATTTCACAAAAATATCTGAGCACGTAGATGTAATATCATCGATGATTTATCCCAGCCACTGGACTTCTTATTTCGGAATTTCAAAGCCGGATCTCGAACCATACCGATTAGTAACGGAATATACAAAGGTTGAAAATGCCAAGTTAATGGAATTAGAAAATCGTCCGGTTTCACGTCCGTGGATTCAGGATTTCACCGCTTCTTACCTTGGCAGGGGAAATTATTTGAATTATGGTAAGGCAGAGGTTGAAGCGCAAATTAGAGCCTTAAATGAGAATGGAATTTCTGAATTCTTATTATGGGATGCTGCCAATACGTATACAACCGGTGTAGATTATACTCCATTAAACAAATAAAAGAAGAAGGTGGGATTTTCTCACCTTCTTCTTTTGGCCATTGTCCAGCTCCAGCGCCCAGCGACTAGTAAACTTCACCCGCCTCCCTACGATAAGTCAACATCGGCTCACAAGTTCGCCGTGTTTCCTTTATCTCAGTCGCCGTGCTCCAGTTTATACGTCGCTAAACGGGCGCTTCCGCTTTTCTATTTAACGTTTGCCACCAACAAGCTTCCAGCCTGCTTGTGTTTTATGTGTTTGGTCTGAATGCAAATCTTTTCTGCTTCCACCAAAAAAGCGATATCCGATAAAATGCGATATGTGACCATTTAAAGCAGTAATTCCAACGATTAACCCTGCCACAATGACAAAATCAATAATGTATCCTACTACCACCAACATTACCCCCAATTTTCTGTCCTTATTTATTATTTTATAAAATCTTTATATAAAAGAAAAGGGAATTAGCGAAATTGTTATAAATAGTTTTGCTTTTTATGTTTTAAAAATCTAGAAAACGGGAAAAAAAGAAGTGGTAAATATTTTTGAAACCATTTCAAATATAAAACGTATATAAATTGTCCGCAAATTTTGAACAATTTCTTCTTTAAAACTATATATTTCTTATATGATTTATTGTATAATTGGTCTATACTTAATTTAAAATAATTTTAAAGTAATAGTCAGTGTTTATATAAAAATCTTAAAATCTGAATGGAGTGACATGAATGGTAACATTATTTACATCGCCAAGTTGTACATCATGCCGTAAAGCAAAGGCGTGGCTGGAAGAACACGAGATACCATATAAAGAAAGAAATATCTTTACTGAGCCATTAACAATTGAGGAAGCAAAGCAGATTTTGAGAATGACTGAGAATGGAACGGATGAAATAATCTCAACTAGATCAAAGATTTTCCAGGAACTTAATGTTGATTTAGAAACAATGCCATTACAGGATCTATTTAAACTTATTAGTGAAAACCCGGGACTATTAAGACGTCCAATTATTATTGACGAAAAACGCCTTCAGGTTGGGTATAACGAAGATGAAATTCGTCGCTTCCTTCCTAGAAGAGTTCGTACATTTCAATTGCTTGAAGCCCAGCGCTTAGTAAATTAGAAAAGCGGAAGTGACCGTTTAGCGACGTATAAACTGGAGCGCATCGACTGAGATAAAGGAAACACGACGAACAGAGTGAGTCGATGTTGACTTATCGTAGGGAGATGAGCGAAGTTTACGAGTCGCTGGTCGCTGGAGCTAGACAATAATGAGTTATTTATAGTCTAACCAAAAAGAAAAAACTTCTACGATTATTTTGTAGAAGTTTTTTTAATTAATCCTGCAACAAGGACAAATACAATTGTAATTAATGGTATAATATAGTAAGAGTAACTATACGATTCTAATAAAGGTTGAATTCTTTCTTCATGTGTCATCATTTTTCCGGCTGTTAAAGCAAGTATTCCAGCACCAATGTAAATGATAATTGGAAAACGCTCCATAAATTTCAAGATAATCTTACTACCCCAAACGATAATGGGGATGGAGATTAACAAACCAGCTACAACTAAGATGATATTTCCGTGGGCAGCACCAGCCACGGCTAAAACATTATCAAAGCCCATCACCAGGTCAGCCACTACAATTGTTCGCACAGCTTGAAAAAGTGTAGTACCACCTCTAATTTTATCAACATCGTCGCCGTCTTCAGTCAGTAAGTTGTAAGCTATATAGACGAGGAATAAACCTCCGATAAGCTGTAAGTAAGGAATCATTAATAGATAAACAGCTAAAATCGTCAGCGCAACCCTAACAACGATTGCTAATCCAGTTCCAAGTAGGATCGCTTTGTTTCGTTTATCTACTGGCAGGTTGCGGCAGGCTAGTGCGATAACAATGGCGTTATCTCCGCCAAGGACGATGTCAATGCCAATAATAATAAGTATTTGACTTAAAAGTTCGAGATCCAAAAAAATGCCCCCTTGTCTTTTTCACAAAATTCACTATAAGACATTATTTCGTAACAGTCAAGAATGGTTTAAAGCCTGTTTTTACTATTTTGGCATTTTTTATTTCCCTTATGATTCTTTTTATCATAAAATAGAAGTACAAGGTTACTTCCATCTTAAATTGGGCATCTTGTTTCTATAACTATCATTTTTTAGAGCATTAGCTCGGGGGTTAGGTAGTCCCTTCAGAAAATAAAATTAGACGAGAAGGGAGAGAGATGTATGGAAATCGAAAGAATTAATGAGAATACGGTTAAGTTTTATGTTACGTATCGTGATATTGAAGATCGAGGATTTGATCGTGATGAAATATGGTATAACCGTGAGCGAAGTGAAGAATTGTTTTGGGAAATGATGGATGAAGTAAACAATAGTGAAGAATTCACGATAGAAGGACCTTTGTGGATTCAAGTTCAAGCACTTGAAAAAGGCTTGGAAATCGTAGTCACAAAAGCGCAGGTTTCAAAGGATGGACAAAAGCTTGAGTTGCCGATCGGAAACGAAAAGCATATTGATTTAACGATTGACGATAATATTGAGTCTTTCTTTGAACAATCTAATCAAGAAGATGGAGAGTACCAAGGCTTCCCGTATGACGATGAATATCATGAAGATGAAACAGTACGTTTTCTCATTGGATTCCATGATTTTGAAGATCTCATTAGATTAAGCCATAGTATAGACTCAGATGGTCTTATAAGCAGCTTGTATCATTTTGATAGTAAATACTATTTATATATTGGGTTTGATGAAGAAAAGCTCGAAGAAGAAAATGAAGATGATATATTATGCCAAATCCTTGAATTTGGCTTTGAATCCAGGTTATCGATACATCGCATACAAGAATATGGGAAAGAAGTTATGGAAAGCAATGCATTACAGCAAATCAAGCACCATTTCCCACTTCTAAAATAATCATCGGTTTCACTTTTAAGTGAAACCTTTTTTTATTCTAGAAAACAACAAATGAGTGGGAAAGTTTTCAAATCTTCGCTATAATTTATGGGATATCATCAATGTTTAAAGGAGTAGCATTATGAAGAAAAGGCTGCAAATTGTAATCTTTATCATTGGACTAACACTCGCTTTAGTACTTACCCATAATTATTGGGAAGGATGGTTGCTCGGAAGCTTTAGTATTTTGATTTCAATTTCAGCATTGTTTATTGGATTTTTCATTTTTTTGGAGAATCGTAATCCTCGTGCTACGATTGCGTGGATGGTGGTACTTGCGGTCTTTCCGATCTTTGGCTTCATTTTTTATTTGTTGTTTGGCCGCAATTATCGCAGAGAAAGAAAAAGATATGAGAAAAAAGCATGGTTGGATGAGCAAGCTTTCTCTAAAATCGAAGGAAACCGCCAAATCAATGAAGAAGAACTTAATAAGATGGGGGAACACCAACAAAAGTTGTTTCGGCTGGCCCATCGTTTAGGGAAAAGCCCGATTTCTTTTTATACTGAAACAAAGGTTTTAACTAATGGAAATGATACGTTTAAAGCCATTCTTGAAGCAATGAGAAGTGCAAACCACCACATTCATTTAGAATTTTATATCGTTCGCGATGATGAACTCGGACATGAAATTAAAGATATTTTAATTGAGAAAGCAAAATCAGGGGTTGAAGTTCGCTTTTTATATGATGCAGTTGGTTCGTGGAAGTTATCAAAGAATTATATCAATGAACTCAGGGACTCGGGAGTGGAAATAAGGCCTTTTTCTCCGGTTAAATTGCCAAGCTTGAACAATCAAATTAACTTCCGGAATCATCGGAAGATTTGTGTTGTGGATGGGAACATTGGTTTTGTTGGCGGATTAAATATTGGCGATGAGTATTTAGGTAAAAATGAATATTTCGGCTTTTGGCGCGATACCCATCTTTATGTGCGGGGCGAAGCGGTGAGAAGTTTACAGCTTATTTTTCTGCAGGACTGGTATTATACAACCGGTGTGACACTCTTGACTCCTATATATCTTTCTCCGAATTTAGTGGAAGATGAAGAATTTGGGGGTGTTCATTTATTAGCTGGCGGACCTGATAATGATTGGAATGTAATAAAAAATGTCTTCTTTGCAATGATTACGTCAGCCAAAAAATCGATCTGGATCGAGTCTC
>JAEWMK010000050.1 GCA_023457235.1 Bacillota bacterium | reverse complement strand
CTTACCATTCCTGGCTTTAATTTTAGTTCAGAATTGCTAACCAATATTTCGACTGGATAGCCTTTCCCCTCTACGCTTACTGGGCTAATATTGCTGACTTTACCGATAGAACTAGTGTCAGCTGCTGCTGTTTTTACTTGAACAGCGTCACCTACGCCAATCGTATTGATTTTTTCAGCTGGTACATATACTAGAGCCCGCACATTACTAATATCCGAAACTACTACGGCTGCAGTTTGTGGCCCTACTATTTCCCCTACCGCACTATTAACAGAACTTATGGTCCCTGCAATAGGTGAAACGATGGATGCTTCTCCAAGATTATGATTTACGATTTGGGCTGCTGCTTCGGCTTGTTTCAACTGTTCTTCACTGACCGTTACCTGTGGATTTTCTTTTGCAATTTGCAGCTGTGTTTTTGCATTATTGTACGCAACCTGAGCTGTCGTAAGTTTATCCTGAGCTGTTTTACGGCTCACCTCTACAGACTTCATAGCAGATTCCGCTGTCACAAATGCGGTCTCAGCCTGCTCCAACTGTGACTTCGACACCGCCCCCACCGCAAACAGTTCTTTTGTCCGGTTCAAATTAGCTTGGGCGTCAGCAAGATTTTTAGCAATCTTTTTCTCTGAAGCATTAATTTCTTCCAAGCTATTTTTTAATTGGCTCACCGTTGAGGCTGCTTGATTCAGCCCGTTCTCCGCTACAATCACCCCATTTTTATAGCTCGATTTTGCTGCTTCAATCCCAGACTTTGCCACTCCCAATGCTGCCTCAGATTGGAGTGATTGATTTTTTAAATCCTGATCTTCTAAAGAAAACAAAAGATCTCCTTTTTTAACCGTCATTCCTACCTCTACAGGTATACTTGCAATTCGTCCAGAAAGTTTTGGAACAACCGTCACTTCTTCATTCGCTTGAACAGTCCCGGTAAAAATCGGGCCGTTGTTTAAAAATCCTTCATAAGCCGTCGCTGTTTTTACATTTACAGAAAGCTCTTGGCTTGAAACTTCAATCACATTAGAACTGCAGCCAGTTAGACTTGGTGCGGCCACTAATAATAGACTTATAGCAGCAAATAGTGTTTTATTTTTCATTCGCAAATGATGCTCCTTTCGTTAACTTCATTTAAAAATGAGCCGGAGTTCCCGGTCCTGTGTCCCACCGCCGACCCTCTGGCCCAAGCCGGAGAACCCGCCCCCTCTGCCCCACTACTCTGTTTGCTTTGGCTTTTTGAAGAAAAAGACCAATGGGATACATAGAAATAATGGTAAGGCTGCTATCCAAAATGTGTCTGCTATCCCTCTCGTTGTCGATTCAAGTTGGATAAGGCTTCCTAGTGTGCTTAAACTTATCGGCGGCGATGAGCCGGTCACTTGAAAAATGGCTGGATTATCAAGTGTGATCGATTCCGCCATATGGCTACCATGTATAGCCGCACGTTTTTGCATAATCATCGTGAGGAGTGCAATCGATATTGAACTCGCTACTTGTCGTATCAAATTCGATAAGGAAGAGGCATTTCCGACTTGCTGTGGGGCAACAGCATTCATGCCTGCCGTATTAATCGGCATCATACATAAACCAAGCCCAAGACCACGAACGATCAGAACAAAATTAATCCAACTATGTGAAGTATCTGCCGTTAATCGGTATAATTCATAGCTCGGCACAGCTGACAGTATCAACCCCACCACCCCAACGGGAATGGCGCCGAATTTATCAAAAAGCTTACCGGCAATCGGCATCATTAATGCCATCGCGATCGCCTGCGGCATCAGCAATATCCCTGTATCAACAGCAGACATTTGCTGAATATTTTGAAAGAAAATTGGCATCAAAAACATCCCGCCCATAAGTCCAATTGTTAAAAAGCTGGCAATGATTAGACTAAGCGTAAATGGGAAATTTTTGAACAAGCTTAATTCAATGATCGGGTTTTCTTTTCCTTTTTCCACCCAAATTAATAAAATCAATGCTGAAATCGCTATATAAAGTAAAAATACAATTTCAAAGGAAGTCCATCCCACTTTATTTCCGTTACTCAGTGCATATAACGCCGTTGCACACGAAGTTGCAACTAAGAAAAAACCAATAAAATCGAACGTCTTTGTCTCATCAATTTCGGTTTCTTTTAATAAAACACTCACCATTAAAATTGCAAATAACGCAACTGGAATATTAATAATGAAAAGAAAACGCCAATTAAACCATTCGATCAAATAACCGCTTAATGTTGGACCAACGGCCGGCGCCACCATCGCTGATATCCCCCATAAACCTAGTGCCATTCCGATTTGGTTCCGAGGTACAATCTTATAGATCAAGGCCATACTAATCGGCATGATGACACCGCCACCGATCCCTTGAATGACCCTTGCAATAATCAAAGTCATATCACTCCACGCGATGGCACAAAGAAAAGCACCTACTGTAAAAAGACCCAATGATAGCAGGAAAAACTTTTTATATCCTAAACGGTCTCCAGCATATCCCGAAATCGGAATAATGATCCCAGAGGCAAGCATATAGCCGGTTAATACCCACTGAATTCGATCCTGTGTTGACCCGAAAACATTCATGAGCTGTGGAATGGCGATATTGAGCAGGCTGTTATTTAAAATAGCAACAAAAGCGCCAATAATGATGGCTACTAATGGTAGCCAATAGGATTGCTGTTGCTCTTGAGGAGGTAATTGTTCTGTCAAATCATTTCCCAATTCTAGGACCTCCTCTTATTTGATTTTAATTTTTACAACGACATTGGAACCTGGAATCAACTCTAAATCCTTTGGTTTAAAAACTGTAATTTCAATAGGTATTCTTTGGGTGACCTTATTGAAGTTACCGCTCGTATTTGTAGCCGGCAATAAGGAAAAAGTTGAATTCGTTGCTTTTCCAATTTTACTCACTTTCCCTTTCAGCTTTTGCCCATCCAATGC
>JAEWMK010000049.1 GCA_023457235.1 Bacillota bacterium | reverse complement strand
GGTTATAGCTCTTTAAGTTATCTTTATTCATTCCCAATTGACCAATTAAAAATAGAGCGCTCCTTTATTACGATCTTATTATCTGAGGATATTAACAAAGTAATTGTAAGCACTATTATTTCAATGGTAAAAAATTTAGGGCTGGAGTTGATTGCTGAAGGTGTTGAAACATCTGAGCAAATTGAATTCCTTCGTCCTTATAAATGTGTCGGGGTGCAGGGATTCCTTATTAGTCGGCCGCTGCCAGCTAATGAATTTGAAAACCTGCTTTTAGAAAAAACAACATTTTTAGAAAGATTCTCGAGTTAATAAAAAAGCCGTAAAAGGAGTGAATGTCAAATTATTCGCTCCTTTTTTATTTTTTTATACTTAGTTTGTGGAAAATATACAATGAAAGCCCTTAATTATTGTTACTGTGTAACATTGTGGAAGTTCAGCATAAAAAGTTAAAATTTAATTAAAGTACATGATAAGTAACTTTAGATGAATAATATAATCGTGTAATAACAAAAAAGGGGAGATTTTATGTATACACCATACAAACATGAGCCACTTACAGATTTTTCAATTGAAAAAAATCGTAAGGATTTTGAAGCTGCATTAGAAAAAGTAAACGGTTTAATGGGCAAGGATTATGATCTAGTAATTGATGGTGAAAGAATCTCAACAGAACAAAAAATCGTATCTATTAATCCTGCTAATAAAGAAGAAGTTGTAGGCCGTGTTTCTAAGGCTAATAAGGATTTAGCTGAAAAGGCAATGCAAGCAGCTTCAGAAAGCTTTAAAACATGGAGAAATTGGGATCCAGAAGCTAGAGCGGGTATTCTATTCCGCGCCGCTGCGATTATTCGTCGTCGCAAACATGAGTTCTCGGCCATTTTAGTAAAAGAAGCGGGTAAGCCATGGAAGGAAGCAGATGCGGATACAGCTGAAGCAATCGACTTCCTAGAATATTATGCACGACAAATGATTGAATTAGCAAAAGGGAAGCCGGTACAAAGCCGCGAAGGTGAGCGTAACCAATATGTTTACCAACCATCAGGTGTAGCAGTTGTTATTCCACCATGGAACTTCGCATTTGCAATTATGGCAGGTACAACTGTAGCTCCAATTGTAACGGGTAACACTGTACTGCTTAAGCCTGCAAGTGCCACTCCAGTTGTTGCTGCTTGGTTTGTCGACGTTTTAGAGCAAGCTGGTCTTCCAAAAGGAGTAGTAAACTTTATTCCTGGAAGCGGTGCAGAAGTAGGGGATTACTTAGTTGATCATCCAAAAACGGCTTTAATTACATTCACTGGTTCACGTGATGTCGGTCTTCGCATTTTTGGACGCGCAGCTGTAGTTCAACCAGGACAAAAGCATCTTAAGCGCGTGATTGCTGAAATGGGCGGTAAAGATACTGTAGTTGTTGATAAAGATGCTGATCTTGAATTAGCAGCACAGTCAATCTTCGCGTCAGCATTCGGCTTTGCTGGTCAAAAATGTTCTGCAGGTTCAAGAGCAGTAGTACATGAAGATGTATACGATCAAGTATTAAATCGTGTAGTTGAGATTACAAAAGCAGCGGTTACTGGAAACCCTGAATCTTATGAAACGTATATGGGACCAGTTATTGATCAAGCTTCATTTAATAAAATTATGGAATACATTGAAATCGGTAAACAAGAAGGTCGTATTGTTGCTGGTGGTAATGGTGATGATTCAAAAGGCTACTTCATTGAACCGACAATCATTGCAGACCTTGATCCAAATGGAAGAATCCAACAAGAAGAAATCTTTGGTCCTGTTGTAGGATTTTCTAAGTTTAAGACTTTTGATGAAGGACTTGAAATTGCGAATAATACCGAATATGGATTAACAGGTGCCCTTATTTCTAACAACCGCGAGCATATTGAGCGTGCCAAACGTGAATTCCACGTTGGTAACCTCTACTTTAACCGCAACTGTACAGGTGCAATCGTAGGCTATCAGCCATTTGGTGGATTCAATATGTCTGGAACAGATTCAAAAGCAGGTGGCCCTGACTATTTAGCACTTCATATGCAAGCGAAGACAATTAGTGAAATGTTATAAAATGATATATTAATAAAGTAAATAAACAACTTCAAAAGTATATTAAAATAATTATATACGTGGTGAGGATCAGAAGATTATTTGGAAACTCCAAATTTATTATCGGCCTCACCACCTTTTTTATTATTATAATTATAACTTATTTTGTCGGTTTAAGAGAAGTTCAAGTGATAGAAAATTTTAAAAATTATAACTATATAAAATTTAATAAAAAAATGTTCACAAACGAATAAAATTTGTGTAATATAAAGATAGTTCAGAAAAACTACAGAATACTACAAATTGCTACATTATTAGCAAAAAGTAGAAAACAAGAGGAGGTAAAACAAACCATGGAGAACATTCAATTACTAATCTCTGTAAGCGTATACATGATAGGGATGCTTTGGATCGGGTACTACGCTTATAAACGCACTTCTAATTTAACAGATTATATGCTTGGTGGTCGTGGTCTTGGTCCGTTGGTAACAGCACTTAGTGCCGGGGCATCAGACATGAGTGGTTGGCTTTTAATGGGTTTACCTGGTGCAATGTATGCAACGGGATTAAGCGCTTCCTGGATTGCGATTGGCTTAACATTAGGGGCATGGGCGAACTGGATTTGGGTAGCTCCAAGATTAAGAAGTTACACTGAAATTGCGAATAATTCCATTACAATTCCTGGATATTTAGAAAACCGTTTTGAAGATAAATCAAAAATGCTTCGCTTAATTTCTGGTTTAGTTATTATGATCTTTTTTACCTTCTATGTTTCAGCGGGCATGGTTTCAGGTGGGGTATTATTCGAAAGTACTTTTGGTATAAGCTATCAAACTGGTTTATTCATCATCACAGGTGTTGTAGTAGCTTACACATTGTTTGGCGGATTCTTAGCAGTAAGTTGGACAGATGCGGTTCAAGGTATGATTATGGTGTTAGCCTTAATTCTTGTTCCTACAGTGACCATTATGGAAGTTGGCGGTATGGGTACTTCATTCAATGAGAT
>JAEWMK010000048.1 GCA_023457235.1 Bacillota bacterium | reverse complement strand
CTTCCATGTTGCAAATGCATTAACAGCAGTATTGATCGCTTTGTCTGCCATTTCAAGATTAGCTTTACTCATATAGCCAACAATTTGATCTTTCTTACCGGGATTTATAGATGTAATTTTGTCCTCTGTATAAATCTTTTCGCCACCGATGATAATAGGATAGTCTTTTCCTAAATTGGCCTTGAAAGATGAAATGACTTCTTTTAATGCCTTAACTTCACTTTCGATTGAGAAATCTGTATCCTTCGCATTTTTAAAAGTATCAAGTTTAAGTATTTCAAGAGTTTTCATTTTTTCATTCTCCCCCTAGTGTTTTATCTGAATGCATTCTTTAGTACAAACGTCAAATTTTCAGGTCTCTCAGCTAACCTGCGCATAAAGTACCCAAACCAGTCAACCCCATAAGGGATATACACACGTACCTTATATCCTTTTTTAGCTAATTGAGTTTGTAAATCTGACCGTATTCCGTATAACATTTGAAACTCAAATTGACTCTTAGGAATCTTGTTTTCAGCTACAAATCGAAGAATTTTATCAACCATTTCACCGTCATGTGTTGCAATACCAGCGTAGTTTCCATTTAACAGATGAGTTTTTATCATATTTTCATAGCTTTTATCAACATCGGATTTCTTTGGAAACGCTACATCTGCCGGCTCATTATAGGCACCTTTTACTAAGCGCAGATTAGCATTATATGCATTTAGTTCCTCCAGATCCTTTTCAGTTCGATATAAATATGCTTGTAAAACAGTTCCGATATTGTCATATTCTTTTCGTAATTCTTTGTAAATATCTAATGTTAACTGACAGTGGGAATAGTCTTCCATTTCAATTCTGACAAAGTTACCATACTCTCTTGCTTTATCTAAAATCCTTCTAAGGTTTTTTAGACATACCTCTTTACTAATATCCAAACCAAGGGAGGAGATCTTAACAGATAAATTGCTATCAATACCTGATCGATGGATGGCATCTAAAGTTTTGATACAATTGTCTGCCGCTTTTGCTGCTTCATCTTCAGAAGATACAAATTCCCCTAAATAATTCATCATTGCTACCATTCCATTTTGATTCAATTCTCGAACACATTTCACTGCATTTTCGATACTGTTTCCAGCTACAAAACGTGCAGCACCAAATTTGAGGCCATATTTTTTTGCCATTTTATTAGCTGTTTGGTTATGTGAGAGTGAGATAAAAACCTTGCTGAGTACTTTTGACATTGTAAACACCCCGTTTCAAATGCTTGTTAAATTCTATGACCAGTATGGATGGCTCCCATCGGATAACGCTTACATTTAGTTCGATTTGCAATTGAACTGCTTAAAAATGGGAGATAAATAATACCAATTCTTTACTCTGTGTTACAGTTTCAATCTCTTAAATAATTCCTTCCTCAGAGAATAATTTGAATTTAGTTAACTTTAAAAAAATAGTAACACCAAAACGGTTTATTGTAAACTACTTTTTTTAAAAAAAGTTTATTCGTTCCTTTTTTATAAAATTAAAAGACATATACATGTGTTTTATACCGTCAATCACACATGAAATGTCTTGAAAATTTTTGAATTAACTTCAGGTTATACGTTCCAAGAACCGACTATAATTTTCTTTTCAGTCAATGTTTCAACTAAAGTCCGGATTTTTGGAATAGATGTTTTAGACTTTCTCTTTCCTAATTCAATAACCATTGCCTCTACAAGCGCAATAATCGGAATAATTGAAAAATGTTTCTCACTAGGCTCAAGTTTTAGAATAACATTTGAAAAACTTGCAATAGGACAAGACAAATAATCTGTAATCAATATGATGGGAATACCTTTTTCATATGCTACACTAGCTGCATCAATAGTTCTCTGAGCATATGGTGAAAAACTAAATATAATAAAAACTTCATTTTCTTCAAATTGTAATATTCTATCAAACATTGATTCTCCATCAAAACTTAACTGTCTTGTTTTGGAATGGAATTCCTCAATTAACACCTCTAAATATAAAGCCACAGCTTTATAGGGTCGTAGCCCCAACAAATTTATCCGGTCTGCATTCACAATCAATTCCATAGCTTGATTAAATCCTTCAACCAATTGAGGATTGAGCGACTGATCTAATAGATGAACTCCTTCTTGCCAAACACTTGATAGTATTTTATATTCTTTATTTTCACCATTACCACCGAAAGATCTTTGCACACTTTCCCATTTATCCGAATAATCTTTTTGGATATTATGAAATTCCTTTCTTAAATCAAAGAAGCTGTCAAATCCTAATAATTTTACAAATCTTAAAACAGTTGTTGTACCAACATCGGCCTTCTCAGCTAATTCCTTAACAGTTAATAATCCAATGTCTTGGTGATGTTGTAATACATAATCACATAATTTTTTTTGTTTATTTGGTAGACTTTCTTTTAAGGAAATTATTTTATCTAATATATTCATTCCTTCTTGTTCAACCTTCATACCTTAACCGCCTTTTTATAATTCTATTTATAAATATAATAGCCTATTATTTTGTAAAGTAAAATTAATGTTGAAGTACTAATGCAAACAAAAAAACGTTGTAAAATAATATTACAAACGTTTTAAATAATAAATGTTGTTATGAGTTTAGCTCTTTGAAGTTGATGCAGTATTGGTTCTCTTATGTTTCCAACCAACTAGTAAGGACCATAAACCAATAAACCCATGAAAATAGATAAGCCAACTATAGTGGAACTTAATGATAATCAACCCTGATAGAATAGCTAAAGATAGGTATAATAATAGTTTAAAGCCATTCCATTTTTTAAATCCTAGTTTGAAAGGATTGCTAACCTCAATTAGGGCATGTGAGTAGATCACCTTTATTAATAACAGAGCAATGATAATTCCTAAAATAATATGGGCAAGTAATATTTTCGAGTAATTTTGTCCAATAATGGGATGGGCAGGAAATAGGGTTATTAAACCTAATAGAGCTGTTACTACAATTAGTGGATAGATCATTTTATGCAAAGAAGACACCTTCTTTTTGAAATTTGATAGATTTAAAAACATATTAACATCGATATGAATCCTAGTAAATCATTTTAAATAAAATAAGTTTATTTATCCCTTTTTTGAAGATATCCAATTAAAACAGCCTTAGTTCGAACTACCATCGGACTAAGGCTGTTTATTTAACTAGCTTAAATGGGAACTATGCTGGTCAATTATTCTTAATAAGTTTAATAAAACTATCCATCTGAGGAGTCAGCCACTTATCTTTATGATAAAATAGCTGGCTCCATAATTGTATTGAGCAGTCTTCTACCTCAATAATAACCAACTCGTTATTGGTTATACTTTCCTGAACAGCGTATTCCGGTAAAAATGAAATACCAAGACCTTTTTTAAGTAATTTAATAATGGCGCTTGTATTATCTATTACAAATAAAGGCTGGATAGAGATACCCTGTTCCATTGCAATTTCCTCCAATGCACTTCTATAAAAACCAGTATTCTCCGTTAATATAAAAGGCTGTTCTACAAGCTCACGCAAAAGGACATTTTTCTTATTTGCAAAAGGATTGTCAGGATGTGAAACAAAAACTATTCTGACCGGCTCCGACCAGGCACAAACAAAGTCGTTGCTGTGCATTTTTTTGCCAAGAAAATATACCATATCCAATTCATTCTGCTTTAGCATTTGGAATAATTCATTTGCTGGAGCAGTCCTCGTTAATACCTTGATTAACGGAAAAACTTGATAATATTCCGGAAGTTTTTCTGATAGAACCCATATCAATAGCGATTCCAAAATACCAACGCGAAGGTTCCCCTCCATTTCCTCTGGTCGTTTGCCAATCAACTTCGCTTGTTCTGAAATGTTCACAAGCAGGTTGGCATAATGCATAAAATTCTGTCCGTTTGCCGTGAGCTCCACTCTTTTTCCTATACGATCGAAAAGAATGGTACCTAGTTCTTCTTCCAATTGTTTAATCTGAATTGTAACTGTAGATTGGACATACCCCAGTTGATTGGCTGCTCCTGTAAAAGATCCTTGTTCAGCCACAGCTAGGAATGTGATTATATTTCTAAACTCCATAAGATCCACCGCTCATCCATTTAAAATTTTAATGATATCCATTAAATCCATTCATTTCACAAATGATATATTGCCATTATACAATAAGTTTACAACAGCAAGGTTAGTAAATGTAAAAATCAGAAAATTATATATAGTTAAAAGGAGATGTATAGTGATGGGGAAAATGGATTATTTGAAAAATATGCCGGTGGCAGTGCTTGGTGCAGGTGCCGTTGGAAAGACTATTGCAGCTGATGCTACGTTGGCAGGTCAGAAAGATCGCCTGTATGATGCAATGCCATTCGCAGAAAAAAGTTTGGCTAACTTAGAGAAAACTGGTATTGAACTTGATGGTATCCAAAGAAATCTGTACAACTTCAAACGCTCCGGACTTGCCAAGATCGATGTAATAACAACTGATATTGCAGAGGCAGTAAAAGGAGCAGGGCATATTGTTATTGCCATTCCGGCTTTTGGACATGAACCACTGTTTAAATCATTAATTCCAGTATTGGAAGATGGACAGGTTATCAATATCTTTACTGATAATTTTGGAACATTGTTATTGCGTAAAATGATGAGAGAAGCAGGATGTCAGGCAAAGGTCATCGTTGGTGGCTGGTCAAGTGCCCCTTATGGTACAAGAATTGAATCTGTAGGCACTTTCATGCTGCCACATGTAGGAGTTAAATACCGTGCCATTACTCTACGCGGAGCAACATTACCTATGACTGATGCAGATGATTTCATTGAAGCATCAAAATTTCTTTCTGCCATGGACGCTGTAACATATGGCGATGGTGCTGTAAAAGGTGACACTGTACTTGATATCGGCTTCAGTAATATTAATCCTGTAATCCATGTACCGGCAACATTACTTGGTGTTTCTACAATGGAAAACTGGGGTAAGATTTTTGGTGACTTTGATAAATCTGGTTACTCCATGTATGCTCATGCACTGTGTCCTTCCATTTGTGAAGTACAATACCAGTTCTATAATGAAGAAATCGCCCTTGCGGAGGGAATTGGCGTTGATTTACCAAGATACTCCTATGAGTCATTCTTCTCACGCCGCAGTGTATTAGCACAAGAATACATGGGACTTGATAAAGACGGAAAAGACAATATGATTTTACCACTTGATCTACCAACAACAGAGGCCAACTCTGGTCCAAACAGTATCCATCATCGTTACTGTACAGAAGATGTACCGGTTGGCTGTAAAGTATATCATGAGCTAGGTAAACAGTACGGAATTAGTACTCCTATTATCGATTCCATGATCGTATTGGCAGGCGCCATGCTGAAAAAGAATTATTTTGAAGAAGGTTATTCACTTGAATATCTTGGAATTAAAGGATTGGACAAAGAAACACTGCTTGATTATCTAAATACCGGGAAGTACCCAGCTTTATTACCAAGCTAATAATCTATAACTTTTACTTGCAGGTGGGGGTGGCTATTGAAATAATTTGGAGCCACCTCCACTTATACTATTATTGTCATATTAAGGAGAAATGGAAATGAAATTTGCAACCGATTACAGGCTCGAGGATTATATTCTAAATACAGAGTGGGATAACCTGCCTGAGCTAATTCAACAACGTGCAATAGTTTGTAGCATAGATTTGATGACGGCTCTACTACTTGGGAGCAAAGGTAAACAATTTAATGCAGGCGTACGACTGGCTGAATTACTTTGCAAAGATGGCAATATCCCTGTTGTGGGTAGCGAAAAAACCTTTAATTTTCTTGGAGCGACTATTGCGATGTCGCATGCTTCCAATTCATTCGATATTGATGACGGTCACAATATGATCAAAGGGCATCCAGGAACAGCTTTTATTGCCGGAATTATGGCTGCTGGCTTAGAAAAAGATGTTTCATATAAAGAATTTCTTACTACATTGGTTATTGCTTATGAGGTTACGATTCGTTGGGCACTTGCAGAGCAAGAACATTATGGATACCTGCATAGTTCAGGTACTTATGGTGCTTTTGGCACAGCAGCAGGAGTAGGACGGCTATATAACTTAAACCGAGAACAATTGAACAATACTTTATCTATCGCTGACTTCCATGCCCCGCTTACCCCAGTGATGCGCTCTGTGCAATATCCATCGATGAATAAAGATGGGGTACCTTTCGGTGCATTAGTAGGGGCAATGGCTGTACAAGAAACATTGGCAGGAAGCACTGGTTATGGCAATCTTTTAGAAACACCGGAGTTCAGTCACTTGGTTGATACACTAGGTGTGAATTATGAAATTATGAATCTTTATTTCAAACCCTACACATGCTGCCGCTGGGCCCACCAACCAATTAAAGCATGTCTGGATTTAATGAAAAAATATGATTTTAATGCAGATGATATCAAAGAGATAACGGTTTATACGTTTGACTCTGCTGCAAAATTGAGTAAAAAAATTCCACAAACAACAGATGAGGCTCAATACAATATTGCCTATCCGATTGCTGCCGCATTGGTTCACGGCGACCTAGGATTTATTCAGGTAAGGGAGGAAGCACTTGGTAATCCGAAGGTACTTGAGGTAATGGAGCGTCTGAATTTTGTAACTGACCCTGAAATTGATAGACTTTTCCCGGTGAAACGTTTGGCAAGGGTTGATATCACGCTAAATAATGGTACAGTACTGCAATCAGAACTTTATGCCGCACCTGGTGAGGCATCTGATAACGTTGATCTGGAGTGGATCACTGAAAAGTTTATGCGCATCACTAAACCAATACTTAGTGTATCCAATCAAGAACAACTACTGGCATTGCTTACAAATAATCTTGATATTCCGTTACGTTCGATCGTCGATTTTGTTAACTTTATTCAGCAGAAGTCTCCCACTCCCATAAGTGGCGAGATGATTGCGAATTAGTATTTAATTTAAGTGAAAGTCTAAAAAAGACCGTGAATCCCGGTCTTTTTTGCGATAGATAACTAATTCAAAATTTTAAGTCTCGACCTTTTCATAAGAGAGAAAATTCCATCGCTACAACATCTGACATGACAATATCGTAACTCATCATTTAATAGTTGAGTAAAATAGTTCAACGACTGGCTTATATCCCAAATAATGATAAACCTACAAATTGTTATCAACAAATTTCATGCACATCTAAATTGAATTATGGTAGAATAAACTAACAACTGAATATTGTTTGGGTGGTTGGTTGTCGCTCTTCTTTCCTTTTTTTAGGGAAGGGGGTGATCATTATGGAAACATTTCTTGAATTCTTACGAGAAGTTCTTAAAGGGATTGTGCGTAAAATCGGCGCTCATTTCTTTCGAAAAAACATACTAGAAAACGAGAAAACCACCCTACGCCGTCACAAGCAAAAGGGTGGTTCGCACAAAAAATAAACATTTTTTTGACAACCACCACCCTGACGGTAGCAGTTGCAAGAGAAGTGTTAGCGCACTTCTCTTTTTTATATTATATTCTTATTATACGTCAATTAGACGCTGAAATAAAGTTGAAATTTGAATAAATTGATTTTACCAAAATTCGTAACCTTTATTAATTCTTACTAATAATTCCCGAGGTTAAAAATAATTAATTATTCAAGAAGTACTTTGTTGAAATTCAAATCATTTTATTCGTAAATAAAAACGGACCTACCGTTTATAGGTAAGTCCGTGTAAAAATTGATAACAAATAAGTGAAAATTCTGCTTGATCGGGATTTCAATCCACGTATCCATAAAGGATACGACAATTAAAATATGCTATTTAAAAAATATTGTCAAAGTAGTGTGACTTGATACATAATTTCGCCATTTATTTACTCATATCTATGCCAGCCTTGTTATATCAATGATTATATACTTTTTGTTGAGAGGAACTTAACAAATTATAATAAAAGATGTCAAATATAAGTAAGAAAATCTTTATTTTTTTGAACTATTGGCAAACTTTTAATTCAACAATAAACTTTTGGCATCAAATTGGGTAAATATCCATCCCTTAAGAACCATTTAATTATATTGAGTATTTAATTCATTTGATGTAGACTTTGTAGCCTCTAAAATTTCTTTAATTATAACCCTTTGTAGATATAAATAACCATTTTCAATGAATTCAGGGAATTGTCCATTTAAATCTTTTTCTACATACTCTTTGTAGGCATTTAAATTCTTTTCATCTAAATCATTATGTTGCATAGAATTTCGGTATACTCTTAGCCTATTTAGAGCATCAAAAAGTTGAGGAAAGTTAGCTTTGAATTCATTGAAAAAATAATTGTTTATCTCTTGGGTTTTCCCAACCTTTTGAATTACTTCCACTAATGATGCATTCAATAGTTTTGTAAAATTGCTAAATTTTTCTTGATTAGTTGCAAGTTCTAATGATTTTAATTTAGGTTCATTAAGAATTTGCCCATCTAATAACCAATTTAGTCCAAATATTTCCTCCATTTCTGTATCTAAATCTTTAACTCTTTTTTGCATTTCTGCGATATCATCTTTTAATTCTTTTGCACTATATGGCTCTATTTCAATTTGAACATTAGGACCACTAATAGGAAGAGAATTGATTTCTAGTATTTCATGTTTTATACAGTAGGGATTAGATTTTAAATCTAATTCATATAAATCTATTTTATCGAAATAGCCGTTTTTATCGTCAAAAAATATATATGCGTATTCGAAAGTAATTGAATGAGAAACTGAAAGATATTCATTATATTTAGATTCCAAGTATAATATTTTTAAAACTTTATTTTTAAAGTACGGCGAAGGGTAGGGTATACCTGTAAATTTGATTGCTACTTTGAGTTTTCTCTTTAGGTAGCTTTCTAATGAATTTAACCAATCATCTTCTATCTTATATAAGCTTAGTAATGGTATAGAATAATAAATGATAGAATGATCATGATTTAAAAATTCAGAATCAAAAAGATCTAGATAGTTATCTTTATATTTTTTAAATTCACTTGGCAAAACAGCATCTTTTAAGTCTTTTAAATAATTTGAAGACTTAATATTATAAAAAGAAATACCTGCTTCATCTGCAGAATGTAACAAGTTTTCCATATGATCTAATTTTACATTCTTATCATAGACAATATATCTTAATTGAGATTGAGGCGATTCTAAAATTGCAATAAACAAACGTCTATATTCACTTGGTTTCTCTCTATATTTTACAATTTCAACCAATTCCCCCTCGTAATCTGAATTTGTTTCCTGAATATATTGTTTTAAAATTCGCTTTATTATATGACCATTTATGATAGAATTTTCTTTTTTGTCTATAAGAGGCTTAATTGTATTAAGATTTAAGGCTTTTGCACTTTTGTTTGAAACATAATTTTTATCTTTATTAACATAACCAGAATAACTATCAATACAAATTGGGAGATTTACTCTTTTCATAGACTCATATCTATTATTTTGAATATATTCCCTTCCCTCATCTGTTAATTGAAATGTTTTTAAACTAATCATATTATTCAATTCAAGATCATAGGCTGCGTGTTTTACTAATTCATAATCTATTGCTAGTAATTGAGCAATTGTATTTAAGTCATATTTTAAATTTAATAACTTTAATGTGAAGTCCATGACGACCGGCATACCTTTGCTAATGGTAGCTAAACATACAATTTCTTTTTTAAAAATAGGAAATCCAAATTCTTCTATATTTATAATTTTATAATCAGGGAAGTCTTTTTGAATGACATCTATTAATGCATTTTTATTCAAAGTGTTGCCCCCTTTGTAATACAAGTCCTTTGATTAGCGTTTACAAATTTAATTATTTTATGAAAACTGTTAACTCTATTAGTTCTGTAATCTAACACACGATCCTTATTTCCAACTATTACTAGCAAGTTCCTTCCTCTTGAGAGAGCAACATTAAGCCTGCGTTCGTCTTTTAAAAATCCAATATCATTATCGTCATTTGAACGAACAATGCTATAAAATACTATGTCAGATTCAGAGCCTTGAAAAGCATCAATATTGTCTATTTGAATGTTTAAATTAGTCCAAATTGCCCCTTCTGGATTGATTTCATTAATTAATAGTTGTTTTTGCGCACTATAACCAGAAATAACTGCCACCTTTACATTTTCATTACGTTCTTTATAGATAGCATTAAATTTTCTAAGTTCTTTTTGAATTACTTTTACTTCGAGGCGATTTCTAAATGACCTGTTAACTGCTTCCTCAAGATTATTGTCTGATGTTGAAGTGTCTAGCCAAACAACCTGATGAGGAAAACCTAAATTATGTTGTCTTTCTGTTGCATTTACCTTTGTTTTAATTGTATATGATGGATAAAAACTATCATTAACTAATCTTGAAATGGTTGGATGCATACGGAACTGAGAAGTAAGGGTTGTATGCGATTCTCCCGAAGATTTTTCAAAAATTTCTTCAAAAAGACTTTTTTCAAGTTTTTTTATATCAATATCTTTTTTGAGTTCTTGCTCATGTACTAAATTAACAATAGGAGGAAGTTGTTTATGATCTCCTACTAAAATTATTTTCTTTCCTAACAACATTGGCAAAATAAGTTCAGGAGCAGTGGCCCTAGCAGCTTCATCTATAATAACCCAATCATATGTTAAATTTCTTAAAGCGTGTCTAGAAGCAATACCTACACATGTTGCAGCAACAATAGATGCTTCTCTAGCAAAAATATCATCGAACTCATCAATTAATTCTAAACGATTATTCCAATCTTTTATGATGTTTACTAACAACTTTGTTTTTTCTGGAATTAATGCTTCATTGACTTCATTTTCTTTAATATATGGATTCTTTTTCAAGTTATATTGTAAGAATTTTTTGATTTCCTTGTCATTATTATTTTCGGTAATAAGGTTATAGCTGAAATTAATAGATTTACTTTTTACATCTTCACACCAAAGTTTGATTTGTTCAGTGGCTAATAAATTATTAGAGTCCTTTGAGATTTTTTCGCTAGTTCCAATTCGAATTATTTTTTTTGACTCGTGATCTTCTACAATATTTTTTAACAAATGGTCTACTGCAACGTGAGAAGGAGAGGTGATTAACACCTTAGAATTTTGATCATCTTTAAATATTTGATTAACAATTTCAGTAATTACTGTAGATTTACCCGTTCCTGGTGGCCCTTGAATAAGAAACAAATCATTGGTTTTTAATGCTTCTATTACTGCATTTCGATTTGATGGATCAATTTTATTATTAAAAAATTCTAATGAAAGTTCTAGATTTTTCATAGTTAATAAAGAAGGATTAATCAATATATCAATAAGATTTTTATTTACAGCTTCGTTATTTTTCAAAGCGTATAAGGCATTATTAAAACGTCTTAAAGTTGCATTATTCATAGATAAATCTATTTGAGCTTCTCCTTTCTCATTTATCTCTGAAAGGTCTATTTCAGGCTTTAAAGCAACAGTAATACGATTATTATTAACTTCCTTAATTTCTCCAACATTGATGAACTTTTTTCCACTACGTGGTAACTTAAGGTAATCTCCATCTTGTATTAGTGAAGGTTCAAAATTATTATCCATTTCAACAATCAGGAAATTTTTTCTGTTTTCATAGTTAAATTTTTTATAGTTACCAATGTGTTCTCGATTGTAATTGATTTTATTGATAGTCTTTAAAACATCTTCCCACTCTTTAATTAATTTATTTGTATTTTGTAATTTAGTTTTAAATTCTTGGAATCTTTCAAGGTTTGTGTTAATGGCTTTCAACAGTTTATTTAATTCTGCTTTAGCATTTGTATTATTAGGTATAGTAGAAGTGATTTCTATATTTAAATTTAATTCAATTCCTTTAGATTTTTCTAATTCATTGTCGCTATATTTTTCAATAGGAAATACTTTAAGGATTTTAAAGTAACCTTTGTTAACTTCAGGTATTATCTGATATCTAATTTCTTCACCTATTAAATAATATGTATTATTAGGTGTCTTATAGATATAAGGATCTTTTAAACTCGATTCGATAAATAATTTTACATTAAGGAAATTAGTATCGGAGATTTTTCCAGTATCTCTAAGATTTCTATGTATGATTTTTGGCACAAATATTTTTAAAACGCCATTATTAGTTGTAGCCAATTCAATTTCTTTTTCTAGGTCACTAATAAAAGATAGGGTACTAGCATATCTCTTTTCCTTATCATACGCTAAAGATTTAGTAAGTATGGACTTTATATTTTCTGAAAAATCCAAAGTCCCAATTTGTCCTACAATTGATTTTTTATCTTCCGTCGGTTCGACTTCTGTAAGTAAATATAACAAAACGCATCCAAGAGAAAAGATATCAGTACGAGCATCCACTTCTAATCCTTGATAGTGTTCCGGCGAGGCATAACGTTTTGTTATGTAATCTTTCAAAGTATAATTAGTACGGTAAGCATTTAAATCTAGGATTTTACTTATACCGAAATCAATCACTTTAACAGTAAGATCAGAATTAACTAATATATTTGAGGGCTTTATGTCACGATGAATTATACGTTTATCATGTGCAGCTTGAATTCCATCTAAGATTTTTAACATTATATTTAACTTATCTAAATAGGAAAGTCGGCGTTCTTCAATTAAAGAGTATAAATTTGTATTATCAAATTTCTCCATAACGATATAAAGATTATCTTTGTCTATACCAGAGTCTTTATATTCAATGATATTGGGATTATTTAGTAAAGAAAGAGCCTTTGAATCTCGTTTAAAAATTTCTTCGATGTCTCCGTTTTGTGACTCCATTTTATTATTTAATACTTTAATCGTTACTTTGGAATTTTCATTTTTTATATGTTTGCCTATATAAACCTTGCTTTGTGGTCCTAAATAAATATTTTCTTCAAGTACGTACTTATTATCTAAAATTATCATAGCTATCACCCCTTAGTTCTTATTATATTATTAATTGGAATTTTTTGTTTTATTTTTTATGGATATTATTACTTTTTGAATGATCTAATTAGGAAAAAGAGCAATACATCTCTAATTTTTTTTTAACTACGAGAAAAAGGTTGTGTTAATCTCAAATTATTAAAGACCAAATCTCATGATTTGGTCTTCCTGTTAAAAACATACTGGTCAATTACCTTATAAATCTTTACTCCTTCCTTGTGTAATTATTGTGCTTGTTCCATTTCTTCTATCCCCACTTTATCTCTATGAGGATTCCTTTCTCCCGGTTTTCTATTACCCTTCCTCTTACTTTCTGTCTCTTTAGTGGTTTCTTCTTCACTTTCTTGATTGCCGTCCTCTTCAATTAATCCAAGTTGTTTGTATAATTCTTTTTCATCATTTGAGTTTTCATATTGTTGCTCTCCCCTAGTAGCTTCACTAAGTAATTTCATACTTCTTCCTGATGAAATTTCATGATTTCTAAAATCATCAATATTTAAAGTAACAATATCAGGATTATTTTTTGTACATACTTGATAAGTTACATAAAACCAATCTTTTAGGATACCGATACAACCGATCGTTCGGCTATAAAAGTAATCCCAATGACTTATTAAATCTGGTTCTTCTATTAAAGGTAAATGTTTTTGAAATTGCAATAATACATTGATAAATGACTTTACATCATTCTTGTCATTTGCCTTGTATCTTCTTAAATGTACTTCTTTCCCTCTCCTAATTGTTTGACCATTCAAATCCCTATACGTTATTAAATCATAATTGCCTGATAATACTAATGGTACATTAGTTAAATTAGCAAGAGACTTTAAAATGTTTACCTGATTTCTTAAATTTCTACTACTTGTTGTCATTGTTATATGTTGCGCTTCGTCAATAAAAAATGCTAAAGGTTTCCGATAAAGTAAAACATTTCCAATGATCTTCTCAAAGCTGCTTTAGCATCATCTTTTACTTTTTTACCACTAATTTTATTTTCAACATCTATCTTATGATCAATAAGTTCTTCTTTTGCAGCAACTAAGCTTCTGTAGTAAAAATCCTTCCAATCAAAATTCCCTGTATCCGGGGGAACTGCTTCAACCGCTAAATACGGAAATAAACCCCTATCCTTTTGATAAAGTTCCTGATTTTCCTTTACTAGCTGTTCAATTACCTTTTCAATTAGTTTTGTTTTACCGGCTCCCGCTGGGCCGAATACTAATATTATTGCATTCTTATTGCCATTACAAATTCTATCCAATAATTCTTGGTAAGCCTCTTCAAATGCTGGATGAGACACAGTTAGTGTTTCAAAATATTTATGTTTTTCTTCAAGAGGTCTATTTAAAAGTTCTTTAGGAAATAATTGCTCTCCCATTTTATAACTCCTTATAAACCGTAAAAGAGTTTTCCTTTTTCATCTCTTCTAAGATATCCCTGTATGATGATTTTTCTATATTCGACTTCACAACGGTAAGTTTTGGTGATTCATTAGATTGTTTATTAGTTTCTTTTCTTGATTCTGTTTCTTTGTTTCTATTTGCACTAGTACCGTCAGCATTCTTTCCACCTTCTATTACAGTAAGTGTTTGCTTAACGGCTCTATCTTTCAGTTGTTGGAGTTTTGTAAATTCATAAGACTCAGCACTTTCTATAAAATCTACAATTTGGGAACTTGATAAATCCCTTTTTTGTCCAAAAAGTTTTTTTCTTTTTCGTATTTCTTCTGTAATTATTTTCAACTCTTTTTCTGTACGGTTGACCATAACATTATAATTTTCACAGGTTAACTCCACCCAGTATTTGTTAACATAAGCATATGCTATTCCTAGATTAAATGGGTCGTATCGTACAGGAATTTGTTTTTCCTCAACATCCGGATGGAGTAATATTTCCGAAAAATAATAAAAGTAATTGATCTTAACACCTCTACCAGTGATAACTTTAGCTGTGCCTTTTTTGGTTGTTGGAAATGTTAACATTTTAAATGTCTCATCATATTTTATAAATGTATTTTTACGATTACCTGTTTTAGCAACCCTTTTTATAAAAGTATCTCTCGGACTACCATCTAACGTGCTATGTGGCAATTTATCATAGATTTCATAACACCATTGCTTAAACATAGAATTAAGTTCTTCAAGTGTCCAGACTGCATGAATCTTAGGGTTCACTTCTTTTGTTACTTGCCTATAATTTTTCATTATCTGAGTATTTCCTAATAAATTATGAATGAACATGTCATTTGTTGTTCCAAACAGTCTTTCACAAACACTACCAAATTTCGGTTTTGCTCCGGGTCTAACTTTTTTTCCTTTTCCATATCTAGCAAGTAGTGTATCAAAATAAACACTTTGGAAATCCTTTCCACCGTCCACAACAATCATATCGGGTAGTTTCGAATGTCTTCTTACACATTCCCTTAATACCATCATGTTAGATCTATAACTAGGGGGGTCAAATGTTAAATAAAAAGCAAGGATTCTTCTTGAAAATGCATCAATTAAAAAAGTAATCCAAGGTTTTCCTAAAACTTCTTCAGTTTCAGAACATATTAATACTATATCTAGCTCAGTATGATCTATATGGCATATTTCAAAAGGTCTATCACCATGTCTTGGAGTAGTCATACTTAATTCATAATAAAATGGCTTAGTTGTATATGCCGCCTTTGACCCCTGCCTTTTTTGTATTTGTTCATGTATTGGACGTTTATCCACCTCCGATAAAAAAGTCTTAAAACTTGGGGGGATGTATCCTTTTTTTTCACATTCTTTTTTAAAGGCATTATATACAGTTGTGGCTTGCTTCTGCTTAATAGTCTCAAAGTCTTCTTCTATGTACTTGCCCATTAGTAAAATAACATCTTCTTCAAATCTTCTTACCCTATTTCCTTGGTTCTTCGTTTTGGGAAGTAATCCCACAAATCCATTACCAAGTATTTTTTCTGCATCTCGATACTTTTTCATCCAATCTCTTATCGTACGATCTTTTGCCTCAAAATCAGCATATTCCCCTCCATTCAACATACCTTGGACGATAAAATATCTTCTGTTTGCTTCCTCTAAATCTTTTTCACTGGCACCCCTTATCATCTCGTTAACAATTCGCTCTTCTTCTGACTCTTCTATAGATTTAATTTCAGTAATCGAACCTTTTATAATCAGTTCTTCGAAAACAGTTTTTGGGATATCAGTAGTTTTCTCATTATCAATTAATAAAGTAATTACATTTTCACCGATATTTATTAATGTGCACACCCTTCCATCCCAATTTATCTTATTCCCTACATGAATATCTATAGTAGTTGGTTTTAATTCTAATGGTCTAAGTGCATCTTCCATATTTTGATATGCATGGCAAACTTGTTTATTTAAAAATAAAGGGAACTTATCAAAATCAACAATCAAATAATTTTTCAGATCAACATAAAGTTCATCAGTTACTATCATTGTATAGATGTCATCTGCTGTAAAATGCGATTGATTATTTAAAAGTTTATCTAAAATTATAGATGGTTTATCTCCAATTAATTTTTTTATGATACTGGCCGCATCTGGAGATACATAAGGATTTTCATCAAGAAGATAATCCTCCAAAAATTTTATATTTCTTAGATAGGTCCAATCAATATCCTTAGATGACCTTACTCTAAACGACAGGCCAAATTTTTCAGCAAAGTTCTCTGCCGGTGGGCAGTGCCAATTACCGTCTTGATCGAGAAGATATCTGTTTGGGTTTGCTTGAGAAAGTTTTATTAATTCTTCATCTGTTTTCCATTCTTCCCAGCCAATCCAATCTTTTTCAATTACAAAAAAGTCTGGAGTATATCGATGACCGATTTTGTTCTTTTTAGACCCCTCTGGGGCATCATAACTTATATTAAAAGAAGGTGGCTGATCATAATATTCAATAACATCTGAATCATGCTCCTTCTCATAAATACCAGCTAACTCTAATTTATGACTCTCAAATTGAATAGTAAGACCCATTTTTTTACTTGGATAAAAACCTGGTACATTATTCTTGTTACTCTTCACCTTTCTAGAGGGATCAGAATTTCTTATATTTTGGATTAATGCGATAGCTTCTTGTGATAAGTCAAATTTTTTTAGTAAAGTTTCGATGTCTTTTACAGGCATATTAATACCCCCGATTTTATAATAAAACAACGATCTATCTCCGTGATTTTATTATACAATGGAATTAGTTTTAATATTTAAAAATTTTATTCTTCTTAAAATTCCATTGTTCTTGAATAGCTTTTTCTTTTACAAAGTACTTATTACCCATCATTTCTTCAACCTGTCTTCTACTTGGATAAACTTGTTGTTCAATAAGTTGATTAAAAACATCTGTTAATTCCTTTTCTATATCGACTAACCTTTGATTCTTTTGTTCTTTACAGTAACGCGAATAATTATCAACAATCAATTTACTCTCAACAGGATATTTTTTATATAATAACTTTCTGTCACAGCCAATTTTTTCGGAAATCTTCTTTAAAGAGTTTGGACATTCTGAATTAATTTCTTCTTGAAGAATGCTCTTTATCTTATTATGATCAAACCTTTGTCTTGATTTGTATTGAAGAATAATTTTTTCTACAGGTAATTCAATTAAAGACGGTAGTTTATTTACTTCTAGAAATTCTAAAATAGTAATATTTAGTTTCAAACATATCCGGATTAAGCAAGATAACGGCGGCAAATTTTGCCCGTTTACCCAATAGCGCAGTGTACTTTGGGGGAAATCCAGAATCTTAAACATTGTACTAATTGTGCCATCGAAAAATGTGTCTATGATTTTATTTAGTGAAAATGAAATCCATTCTTTTTCAATAACCAATTTATCATTTGATGAGCTGTAAGTAAGCATCTCACCTATTAGTTGTGCGGCCTTAATGTTTTCTTCGTTAACGAACTCAGCATCAAAATTTTCATCCCCTAACCATATATGACAATACTGGCAGTAACCGGGAACAGTATTTCTTCCAATAATTTGCATAGTCTTATTACATTTAGGACATGCGGTTCTTAAATTCACTCTATGCTTTGGACAACAATGGACCTCTTTTATAAACCATAGTAACCGATCATAAATAGGCTCACCGTTTAATTTATCCTCTTGAAAACACATTGTGCACCATGCTTTTTGTTTTTTCATTAATCCTCTTGTTGGAATTATATTTTTCCAATAAATAAGGGTAGTCTTATTCAAGTCTTCTCTAAAATTAAGATACTTAATTACATTAATGAAATCTATTGCAAGATCACCTATTCCATTTATTCCCATTGTGGAATCGAAAAAACCATTACCACCCCGCCAAGCTATTTCTGTAACATAATATTTGTTTAAATAGGGAGCTAATAATTTAGAGATAAAGTTTCCGGTTGTTAAGCAATGTAAATTAGCTAATCGAGAAATATAGCTAGTTAAAGATTCAGCATAAGGTGTTCCAAGACCTATTGGTTCAATGTTAAAGAGACGGCTCCTTGGCGTTATATGATAGTCAAAGTTATTCTCCATTTATTACTCCTAAGCTTTTATTCGTTATTATTACCAATTAACCAAAAATATTGACAATATTTAACAGTAACTTTTGAAACAATAAATAAACCCGTCTATTAGACGGGTTTTAAAATAAAACATGTTGATTTATATAAAACAATTAACATATACTCCTTCCCAAAATAAGTGAATCCTTTTAAAAAACAATTGTCATTATAGCATTGACTTTAACTTATGATTTCCTATTCGTTAAGACTTTTTTTCTTAATACTCCGAGTTCATTACAGATATCATTTAGTAATTTCCTATTTGGAGATTGCCAAAAATATGACGTTTTCCCAAGTTCCTCTTCTATTTTTTTCTGAGAGGGATAAACGTCATTTTCAATTAACTTAAGTATTATATTTCTGATTTCGTCTTTTCTTCTTACATTTTCTTCATGTTTATATTTCTTATAATTATTGACTATAATTTCAGATTCATGTGGTAACCTTGTGCGTATGGTCTCAGACTTCTTATATCCCAATGATCTTGCAAGCTGTGATAATGAAGGCGGTGGTTGGTCTTTTGCATCAATTGTTCTTGTTAATTCTTGGCGTAATTTCTCTAGGCTGAGTTTCTCTTTTGTTTTGTAATTAACATCATTGTAGATAAATTCCGGAAGTCTCTTAACACTTTCAGACATTTCATACTTCAAAGATAAAAATTGTAGTAATGATGTCCTAGTTAAATAACAAATTTTTAATAATGAAATTAAACTTGCCCTTTGTTTTCCTTTTTCCCAAGAATTTAGTGTACTTAAGCAGATGTTAGAAAGTAAGGAAAATTCCTTCCTGGTCAAGTGATATTTATCTAAAACTCTATTAATATATTTTTTTATATTAATACTATAATTTTCCCACTTTCCATTAATAAAAGTTCTGTCATATTTGGTTAAAAGCAGCAATTCACTTATATTATCAATAATCCATTTTTGCCAAGTAAAATATTCATTTGAAAGTGTTTCAAAATTAGTAAATTCCGAAGAACCTAGCCATGAATTACACTTATAACAAAATCCTATATTACTAGTTAAAGGATATTGGACAGTATTACAGGATGGGCAAGAACAAACTAGTATGCAATTATGTTCTAAACAAACTTCTACAGCATCAAACGACCATAATAATTTTTCAAAGATTTGCAAATCACTATCCTTCAATTCTTGGAAACAAAATGGGCACCAATATTTATAATAACGAACTTCATATTCTGATAAAAAAAAACTAAAATCTATCAAAGTGTGGTGCTCCAAATTTTTTATTGATGTTAGGTCACCCAAGGCCTTTACCAAATCCTTTGATCTTTGACCGTAATTATTATATGCACAAGCTCTACGTGAATTAAATGCATTTCGAGAAAAATTTTCTTTATTTAAAAATGGGAAAATTATTTTTGAAAATAACACTCCTATCTTTAAATTATGAGCGGTTGAAAGTCTTGATACATAGCTAGTTAAACTTTCAGTATTATTAGTGCCTTCTCCCATGGGAGGCAAATTATAAAGACGACTCCTTGGTGGAATGTTTTCTAAAAATTTATTCAATTTATTTGTCCACCTTTTTTCATCAAATTTATTATTGACTTAGCAATTCTAAACAGTTAAACTCATCAAACCTAAATATTATCTCGATCGGATTTCCGTCTACATCGTTTTTCTTCAATAATAGCATTTTTTCATATTCATAATAAAAGATTTCAAATCCTAACTCTCTCATTTTCTGCATCTGTTTTTATTATATTAAACTCTTCAATAAATGTATTATAATGGTAATAAACAACGAGTAAGTTGAAAAATGATCAAAGTATACCCCACCCTATGGAAATGCTGTGAATTCATAGAATCACTAGTGTTAATTGTAGGAAACCTTTTTTGGTTGAAATTTGGTAGGTAATATGGATTATTATGGAATTACTTAAGCATTATAAATATTATTGTGATTAAATTTAACCTTTAATATATAGGAGGGCACAAACATTGCACTTTCGAATGAACAAAAAAAGAACTATTGTTAGACAGTTTTAATGTGTTGAAGAATAATATTTATGAAAATCGGCATAGTTTCAGCGATATTATTGAAAAAATGGCAGAAGATGATTTAGAGACAGCAATCGAATTATGGAAATTATAATTGAAAATGGAGAAACTGTGGTTCAAAGAGAAGGATAAACTGTTATCTTTGGGAATGGATATAATTTCAAAAAGCAAATTGGTGAAAATAAGCTTTTCGAAATAATTTTGAATAATTCAGTCATTAAAAATGCTGTGCTATCTCAATCAGTATAGTTTAGCGATATTATACTCAGAATTATAAGTTTATAGAATAGTAAGATTTAACAGGAATTATTTTTGTTTCAACATTTATCTTTTACGATTTGGTGATTAACTCATCCCTCTTCTTTCCTCTTTTTCAGGGCAAAGTATAGTACGATCTTCAATTTTTAATCCCTACCTTTATAATTATTGTAATTCTTAAAATGTATAATCAATTTGGATATCGCACTATAGGTGCCTTTTTGGTTATGGTGTGCAACTTGGTCTTAATAATGAACATTTCTGAAACTTAGCACTTAATAATACTAGTTTTCATGGTTGCTTCCTAGTGAAAAATAGTCCACATGTCATAGTATACAATTTGTATATATTAAATTTAAGAATTGCATTAATTATCTATTACAAATCCATAGAATATTCTGTATTATTAAGGTAATAAATGTATATTATTAAAAAAGGAATAGGTGAAAAATGAATTTTTTTATTAATATTTTGGACCCATCAACTTCGATGGGGGCCCTATTAATAAGCGTAATTGCAGGATTAATAAGTGGGGGGATTTTGGGGTTTATTAGTGGGAGAAAATATGAAAGAAGTAAGATGATAAAAGTAAGTCAAATTGGAAAAGGAAACAAAGTGAAAATAAATAATGGTACAAAGGGGTGATTCAATGAATTCATATTCGCGAAATCAAATAAATCAAATAGGTAATAGAAATACAACAAGAATTAATTCGGATAATATTAAAAATTACTACTTTGGCCATAATTTTTTATCTCAAAACATTCCTGATGTTCCTTCTGATTATGTAGAAAGGGAACAATTAACAAACAAATTATTAAAAAAATTTAAAGAAGAATATTATATGGTATTGAGTGGTATTAGTGGAATTGGAAAAAGCTTATTAGCAGCAGCATTTGCAAAAGAAATAAAGGAATCTTTTGATACTATTTTTTGGGTTGATGGTAAATTTATTAATAACTTTTCTGATATTAAATATTCTAAATCACCATCATTTAATCAAGATATTTTTAACTTCATAAAAAAAAATAAAGCACTTATAATCATTGATGGATTGGAGGTTAATCAAAATGCGATCATTTCAGGATTTTCTGAAATTTATAAAAATGACTCTAAATTAATTGTCACTACACAAAATTCTGATTATATAAATAAAAATAATGTAATTGAATTAGAATTTCTAGATGAAATTCAAAGTGAAAAGATATTAAACTTTGGACTAGATGTAACATGTCCCAATCACATTTTTAAAAAGATTTATACAAAAGTAGGTGGACACCCTTTAATTCTTGGATTAATTAACAAAGCAATACTTCATAATGATACCAGCTGGAATGATATTGAAAAAGACACGGAATCCCACCTAATCAGTATAGCTGATGATCGTGGGCAAGCATTATGTGTTAGATTGTTAAAAAATTGTATTAATCAAATTTCAAAGGAACTGTCAGCTGTTTATTGGTTAGGTACTCAAGTAATAGATGAGAATATACTTTTGGAATTGATTGGGCGAAATGGTTTAAATAAATTAAAAAACAGACATCTGGTTAGTGCGTCGGGTGATTATAGAATTAGGATACATGACATTATTTTTCATAGCATAAATGAGTTAGTTCCTCCTATACAGTGGAAATTGGAATCTGAGTTTCTGAGAACAATAAATGATTTTTTTTATAATTGTGGTAGGGTTAAAAACACTATATATTTTAGAGTGCTACATTTGCACAAAAAAAAGTTAAATAAACTATTAATGGCAGATAAAGAAAACTTTCCCATTTTATATGCTTTAATCCATCTTTATAGTGTAGAAGAGCTTAGAAAAACAATTGAAGAAATAGACTTAGGAAATTTAATTAATGGTCTTAATTATTGTAAAGAAGATTATTTCCGTATATTGAGTTACGTTGAGTGTGTTGAAGGTATTTATCGATATTTGAAATTTAATAATATAGATAAGCAAAAAAGGAGTAGTTTTGTTGAAGAACATATTGAAATTTTCAAAGAATTACTAAAAAATGATACTTTAAAAAATGATATAAAATATGAGTTATATCACCATTTAGGGAAACTATATACTTATATTAATAAGGACAAAGAAGCAATAGCTTGTTTTAATAGTGTAGTTGAAAATATAAGTGATTCTTTTCATTCAAAGTTACAGCTTCTACGACTAATAAAAGACTCTGATACTTCAAAGTTATATTTAAAAGAAATCTTTAACACCTATATTAAAAAAGATAAAGATATTAGCATTAATATTGTATTAGCAGCTTTTGAAGAATTAAAAAAACCAAAGTTTAAACAAGAAAGGGAAGAATTTTTATTTAATGATGAAATGTTATTTGAAGAAGCAATTAAAGAATCTTGTTTTGAAGGTTTTGAGCATCCTTTTTCCACATTATCAATAGTTGGGAAAACTCTTCAGTATCATTTACCAAGAAGGTTCATTAAAATTGCAGAATCAATCCCTTTCCCATCAGATAATATTAGAAATAAAAAACTACTATTTTCAGCAGGTCAACTTTATATTCTATTATATAAATCTTATGATACTCTTGGAAGTGAGTTTAAAGACAAGGCAAAAAATTGCTTGCAGGAGGCTTTAAACTACTATTCAAAAATAAACATTCATGAAGGAATTAACGGTTTTGAAGCGAGGGTTATTGCAGAGGCATACCTATTGCTCCCTTCATTTAAATGTGCTAATGAAATGTTAGAACAAGCCCCTGAACCAGAAAGAGACGCTTTTTGGTATTATAGGAAAGCTCAAATTCTTAAGAATATTGGATTTTATCCAGATTGTATCCATGCTATAGAGAAAGCAATTGAAATAAACAAAAAAGAACATCAGCATTTTCTTTCTACTTTTTATTTTGAACTTGGTAAGATAAAGAAGTCTTACAAACATAATGACAATGATGTTCTTGATGAATATAAAAAAGCCTTAGAGTTGGTTGACAATGAAAAGTTTAAAAAAGAAATACTAAATGAAATAGACAAGATAAAAAATGACAGTTAGTTCAGCGGTTCTTTAACAAAAATTGAAAGTTGCTTATTGACAGGTTTGGATGAAAATGTCATTTCTCGCAAATTACCTATATACGATATCGGTTAAATCAATCTCTAAATCTAATTCTAATTTTACAATGACTAACAATGAATATTCTGCAGCCGACCAATTTAGCAAAAACTATTTTATTTGTCTTATAAAACAGATTGATAAAAACTTAGTAGCAATTTATATTCAAGACCCTGTAAATACGTTGAATTTAGAAAAAAGGGTTAAACAATGGGAATGGTATGTGATGAATTTAGTGGGGAAAGTTTGTATTTAATCTGAAATAATATATGTTCATTTGGAATAACTCACTATAACTATATATAATTAGTTGTGCCATCAATTGGTTTTGAACACTTTTTCTAAATGAGGATGAGAGCTTTAGTACTCTTATTAAAAAAATTATTAGGAGGGGTAATATGGCATTTGAAACACCAATAACTATCAAAACAGCTGTTGAGAATATTTATTCAAGAAAGTACTTACTTCCAGCTATACAAAGAGAATTTGTTTGGAGTACTGATCAAATAGAAGTTTTATTTGACTCACTAATGAGGGATTACCCAATTGGCTCCTTTTTATTTTGGTTTGTAGGTAGAGAACATACTGGGGATTATGAATTCTACGAATTTATTCGGACATTTTCTGAATTTGACTCAAGGCATAACCCAAGAGCAAATGTAAATGGTAATGACGATATTATTACTATATTAGACGGACAACAAAGATTAACCGCCTTATATATTGGTCTAAAAGGTACATATGCATACAAGATGGCAAGAAAGAGATATGATAATCCTCTAGCATATCCAATTAGAAGGCTTTATCTTAACCTCAGAAATAATAGTCCGAAACAAGATAATAGACAGTATGACTTTCAGTTCTTAACTGAAGATGAAGCATCAGAAAGAAATGAAGATTCATATTGGTTTGAAGTAGGAAAAATTTTGAATTTTGATGAATATCAAGTAAATGATTATTTGATAGAAAATGAAGTAATGTCAAATTGCACAAAAGAAAAAGCACAATTTGCAAATAGAACATTATTTAAATTACATTCTATTGTTCATAAAAATCTAGTAATAAATTATTATTTAGAAAAAAGTACAGAACTTGATAAGGTATTAAATGTTTTTATTAGAATTAACAACGGTGGAACAAAACTTAATTACACAGACCTACTACTCTCAATTGCTACAGCACAATGGCAATATAAAGACGCAAGACAAGAAATAAATATGTTTGTCGATGAGATCAACAAAATTGGTGATGGATTTGATTTTGATAAAGATGTTATTTTAAAAGCATGTCTTGTATTAGCTGATGTAAGTAATATAGCATTCAAAGTTGATAATTTTAAAAAAGACACTATGTTGTTAATAGAACGTAAGTGGGACGATATTTCGAATGCAATTAGATTAGTAGTTCAGCTATTTGCAAGTTTTGGATTTAATCGGGAAACGTTAACTTCACACAATTCAGTAATACCTGTGGCATACTATCTATTAAAATTTGGTTTACCTAATAATTTCGATCAAGCAGCAAAATATGAAACAAATAGAATGCTAATTAAAAGATGGCTTACAAGGTCCTTATTAAAAAAGGTATTTGGTGCACACCCTGAAAATGTATTTAGGGCAATAAGGGAAACGATAGGTTCTGAACAGACTAATGAACATTTTCCATTAGATAATATTATTGATAAATTTAAAGGTGTTGAAAAGTCAATCTCTTTTGATGATGATGATATTGAAAATCTGCTCATTTATCGTTATGGCCAGTCGTATACATTTTCAGCACTTGCTATCTTATATCCCACTTTAGATTATCGAAATAAGTTTCATATTGACCATATATATCCCAAAAGTTTGTTTAAGAAAAGCACATTAATTAAAAGTGGTGTTGACCCAAGTAAAATTGATTTTTATTTAGATAACTATAATAGTTTAGCAAATTTACAACTCATGGAGGGCTTACCAAATCAAGAAAAATTTAATACAAGTTTTAAAGAATGGATAATTAAGGCATATCCAGATACCCAGAAACGAAAAGAATATATGGAAAAGAACTATATTCCACAAAATATTGATTTAGATATTAAAAACTTCGAGGAGTTTATTAAGGAAAGATCAATTTTAATTACGGAGAAATATAAATCACTGATATAAACTTAACGGATAGGCGGTTAATTTAAGAAAAGCTGAATATTAAATCAGCTGTTTTGGAAATATAATTTACCATAAATATCGTGTTTCGAGCTTACACGAAGATTACAAACTTCATAACCAAAGGGGGTGTCCAAAAAATCATTAAAAAATGACTTTTTGAACACCCTCTTTTCGGTTTTGAAGTATATTTTTGCCTAAAGTTTATTGAAGCATATCATTGCCGTTCCGGCAAAATTATGCTTCAAGTCACAATTAAAAACAAAACCACCAAAGTATGTATTTGGTGGAGACGGAGGGAGTCGAACCCTCGTCCAAAAGCATCGTGACTTAAGCTTCTACGAGTGTAGTCGATATATTAGCGCTTCGCTAACTGTTCAGCCTATCGACAGGCTTCCCAGCAGCTAGTCTGGTTGTGCTCTTCCTTTGTCCTCTGACGGCGAACTCCGGCGTAGCCCACTAAGAGTGAGTCCCTGACCCTACCACATGGGCGATGGAGGGAGGAACCGCATTAGACAGTTATTAAGCTGCTAAAGCGAAGTTATTGTTTGTTTTGCCAGTTATAGGCTTTGACGTTTTAACGAGGCCGATCCCCTCGACTCGCAACTCAAGCTCGAACTACCCCTGTCGAATCCGTAGCGTCCCCATATAATATAAGAAATATATAAGGTGTACTGGATAGTATAGCTTAAATGCTTGCTGCATATTAAGTTGTGTTTGTTTAACTACCTTACGTTATTTATTATAGCACAAACATGAACCTAATCAACTGTAAATATCAGTAAAATGATATAATATTTTACACATGCACATTCAATATCACTAAACGATTGCTACATTTTTTGGCGTTCTCTGAAAGCACGCTCGATATCGCGTTTTGCTTCTTTTTGCTTTAAGTCCTCACGTTTATCGTAATTCTTTTTACCTTTAGCTAAGCCAATTAATACTTTAGCATATCCATTTTTTAAATATAACTTTACTGGTACAAGCGAATATCCTTGCTCCTTTGTAATCCCGATAAGCTTTGCAATTTCTTTTTTATGAAGTAAAAGCTTTCGTGTCCGCATTGGATCATGATTATAACGATTACCTTGTTCATATGGACTAATATGCATGTTATGGAGAAAAGCTTCTCCTTTTTCAATCTTTGCATAGGAATCCTTTAAATTCACACGTCCCGCACGTATGGATTTAATTTCAGTACCTTGAAGCACGATACCGGCTTCGTATGTATCTTCTATAAAATAATCATGGTAAGCCTTTTTATTTTGTGCAATCACCTTGCCTGCACCTTTTGGCATATAACTCTCCCCTTCTGCATCCAACAACTTACTAATAATATAGCAAATACTAGTAGTGCCTATCAAATAAGAAATAATCGACCGATAAATTCAGTCGACCCAATCAGGTGAAGGACTCGGCCTCCACCTGATTCGAAATTCTCTATTATCTTCTCTTTTTCTTCTTCTTTTTCGCTACTTTTTGATAATAGGGCTGGCCGTCTTTATTTTTATGGTCCTTTTTAGCATTCCTGCTGCTACCGCTGCCACTGTCGTGTCTACCTTGACTTCTTGATTTACCGCTTCCACCGTCTTGGCCTTTCCCATTGCCTCGACCTCTTCCGCCACTTTGAAAGACTTTAGGGGTCTGTCTTCTTTCGGTTCTTCTTGTCCCCTTCATGCCGACAATTTCAAAGTCGACAATTCTCTCATCTTTATTGACGTTTACAACGCGAACGGTAATTTCATCACCAATTCTAAAGATATTGCCGGTGCGTTCACCAATCATCGCATAGTGCGCTTCGTCGTAACGGTAATAATCGTCCGTTAGATAACTGACATGGACAAGACCTTCAATTGTATTTGGAAGCTCAACAAAAAAGCCAAAGTTCGTAACGGAGCTGATAATACCGTCAAATTCTTCGCCAATCTTATCAAGCATGAACTCCGCTTTTTTCAAATCATCTGTTTCACGCTCTGCATCAACTGCTCTACGTTCCATATTGGATGTATGTTCAGCAATGTCCGGAAGTTCTCCACGCCACAGACTCTGCGTTTGTTCATCGATTTTTCCATTGATAAGATAGGTTCTTATTAAACGATGAACGATTAAATCCGGATAACGGCGAATCGGCGATGTAAAGTGGGTATAAAACTCCGCTGACAAGCCGAAGTGACCTAAGCTTTCTGCATCATAACGGGCTTGCTTCATCGAGCGAAGCATCACAGTTGAAATCACCATTTCCTCCGGTGTGCCGCGAACTTCCTCTAAAATTTGCTGCAACGCTCTTGGATGAACATCATTTGCTGTACCTTTTACAACATAGCCGAAGTTCGTAATGAACTCGAAGAAGCGGCTCAATTTTTCCTCTTTCGGATCTTCATGGACACGATAGATAAACGGAAGATTCATCCAATGAAAATGTTCAGCCACCGTTTCGTTTGCAATCAACATGAAATCTTCAATTAAACGTTCACCAGACGAACGCTCTCTGATGATCACATCGTTCGGTTTTCCATCTTCATCGACTAAAACCTTTGCTTCTTTAAAATCAAAGTCAATCGCACCGCGCTCGAATCTTTTTTTACGAAGAATTTCAGCAAGTTCATTCATTAAGAGGAACATTGGCACGAGTGGTTTGTATTTTTCAAGCAGTTCTGGGTCTTGGTCATCGATAATTTTATTAACATCAGAATACGTCATTCTTTCCGTCGTTTTAATTACACTTTGAAAAATTTCATGGGAGACAACTTCGCCATTTGCGTTAATCTCCATTTCACAGGACATTGTCAGTCGGTCCACCTGCGGATTCAAACTACAGATTCCATTTGAAAGACGATGCGGAATCATCGGAATCACGCGGTCTACTAAATAAATACTTGTCCCACGATTAAAAGCTTCCTTATCAATCGCTGACCCCTCGGTTACGTAATAAGAAACATCGGCGATATGCACACCCAATTTAAAGTTTCCATTATCCAGCTTTGTGACAGTAACAGCATCATCCAAATCCTTTGCATCGGCTCCGTCAATCGTTACGATCGTCTGATCACGGAGGTCACGGCGATTGTTTAGCTCAGCTGGATTAATTTCATCCGGTGTATTATGGGCCTGTTCCATGACATCCGGAGGAAAATCCCCAGGCAACTGATGCTTATGAATAATGGAGAGAATATCAACCCCAGGATCATTTTTATGACCTAGTATTTCGGTGATTTCCCCTTCTGCATTCATTCGGCCTTCCGGGTATTTGATTAATTTAACTACAACCTTATGGCCTTCCACCGCTCCGTTTTTTGCTTCTTTTGCAATAAAAATATCGCTGGCGATCCGCTTATCGTCCGGAATAACGAAGCCAAAATATTTGTTATCGACGTAGGTTCCGACGATTTGGGTGACACCGCGCTCAATGACACGAACGATCGCCCCTTCAGGACGACCGTCTGAAGGGTGCTTGTCAATCCTTGCTAGAACAATATCACCATGCATTGCACTTCTCATTTCTGAAGGAGGGATAAAAATATCATCTAGAGATTTATCCTCCTGCTGAACAAACGCAAACCCCTTAGAATGGGCAATTACTCTACCTTTTACCATATTCATTCTTTCAGGCACACCATAGCGGTTGCTTCTTGTTCGAACAACAAGACCTTGCTCCTCCATCTGGACGAGCATTTTTACAAATTCTTTAAAATCAGAGGAATCTTCAATTCCGAAAACCTCTTCCAACTCTTTGATCGTTAGAGGCTTATACGATTCCTCGCGCATAAACGATAGTAAACGTTCGACACGCTCTTCACTCATTTTTTTTTCACTCCTTACCTATCGAGATTATGTATAAATTGAAAAATATCTTCTTCCACTTGATTTCTTTCTTTATCAAGGGTGATCACATGTCCCGATTCTTCATACCATTTTAATTTTTTATCATCTGTTTGCACTTCGTTAAAAATAATATTGGCACTGTCCGTATTTATCATTTCATCATGACGTGCCTGAACAACGAAGGTTGGTGCATATATTTGATCAACATTAGCCCTCACATCGGCAATTAGTTGCTGCAATGCTTTTAGAGTTTTCATCGGTGTTTTTTCAAACTCTAGCATTTCCGCTTCAATTTGCTCTTCGTTTTTTTCTTCTCTCTTTTTATATTCTCTTGCATAGGCCAAAATCCCTTTATACATGACCTCTTCACTTTTTATATGCATCGGAGCGCACATCGGGATGACTGCAGCTATAGGCTCAGTGTAGCCCAATTTCAAGGAAAAAACCCCTCCTAGTGATAGTCCGCAGGCTACGATTTTTTCAAAGCCTTTATTTTTCAGAAAATGATAGCCTTCCATGACATTTTGCCACCAATCATCCGGACCGGTGTGAACTAACTCTTCGGGCGGTACTCCATGACCTTTATATAAAGGGGCATGGCTTGTGTAGCCTCTTTTTTGCAGGAAACGGCCAAGCATTCTAACATCTGCTGTATTCCCGGTGAATCCATGAAGCAAGAGTACAGCCAGTTTTTTGTTATCGTTGTCCGCTTCAAATGTGAAGGGTCTAGCTGGAACGATCTTCATATATTGAAAAACTCCTTTTTTCTTATTCTGTGCAAAAAGTAAGTATAATATCAGAAAAGCGGAAGCGCCCGTTTAGCGACGAATAAACTGGAGCCCATCGACTGAGATAAAGGAAACACGGCGAACTTGAGAGCCAATGTTGACTTATCGTAGGGAGGTGGGCGAAGTTTACTAGTCGCTGGGTGCTGGAGCTAGACACGTATACGCAAAAAGCAGCAGGCGTCGATCACCTGCTGCTTGATTATTATACTTCGAAATATGTTACTGCTAAAGCTAAAATAAAGAATAACACACTCAAAACAATCGTAATTTTTTGTAATACAGCATCCATACCGCGGGCTTTTTGCTTTCCGAAAAGCTGTTCAGCACCACCGGAAATCGCACCGGACAAGCCTGCACTCTTACCAGACTGCAATAACACCACTAAAATCAAACCTATGGATACTATAATTAAAAGAGTAACCGCTACTGCATGCATTGTAATTCCTCCTAAATCCTACAACATACGCTCTTTGCAATAATCCTACTTTACCATATATGGGGGGGAATAACAAGTTAAAATGAAAAAGCTGGGCATATGGGGACAGGCACCACTAGATGCACTACTGCGATACCAACTGATGCACCAAAAGAAAGGACTAAGCCCCAATCCGCTTAGTCCCCTCTATGCCATACGATCTAATTGATAAAACTTATTATTATTTTTTCAAATTATAGAATGCTGATAAGCCACCGTACTTGCTCATGTCGCCTAGTTGGTCTTCGATGCGTAGTAATTGATTGTATTTTGCAACACGGTCTGTACGTGATGGTGCACCTGTTTTGATTTGACCTGCGTTTGTTGCTACTGCGATGTCAGCAATTGTGCTGTCTTCTGTTTCACCTGAACGGTGAGAAATTACAGCTGTGTAGCCTGCGCGTTTTGCCATTTCGATTGCATCGAATGTTTCAGTTAATGTACCGATTTGGTTTACTTTTACTAGGATGGAGTTGCCTACACCTTTTTCAATACCTTGGGCAAGCTTCTTCGTATTTGTTACGAATAGGTCGTCACCCACTAATTGAACACGATCACCAAGGCGTTCTGTTAACATCTTGTGGCCTTCCCAGTCGTTTTCATCTAAGCCATCTTCGATTGAGATGATTGGATATTTATTAACAAGGTTTTCATAGAAATCAACCATTTCAGCTGATGTTTTTACAACACCTTCGCCGCTTAAATGATATTTGCCGTCTTCTTTGTTGTAAAACTCAGATGATGCAGCATCCATTGCAAGTCGAACTTGCTCGCCTGGCTTGTAGCCTGCTTTTTCGATTGCTTCAATGATGGTTTGAAGCGCTTCTTCATTTGAGCCAAGGTTTGGTGCAAAGCCACCTTCATCCCCTACAGCTGTGTTTAAGCCTTTAGCTTTAAGTACTGCCTTTAGGCTATGGAAAATTTCAGCTCCCATGCGTAGCGCTTCACGGAAGTTTTCAGCACCAACTGGCATAATCATAAATTCTTGGATGTCCACGTTGTTATCAGCATGAGCACCACCGTTAATGATGTTCATCATTGGTACCGGTAATGTTTTTGCATTAAAGCCGCCAAGGTATGCGTATAATGGGATTTCTAAGAAATCAGCAGCTGCACGAGCTACAGCCATGGATACACCTAGAATTGCATTAGCACCAAGATTGCCTTTGTTTTCAGTGCCATCTAATTCGATTAAGTAGTTGTCGATTGCCACTTGGTCAGTTACATCGAACCCAATGATTTCAGAAGCAATTTTTTCATTTACATTTTCAACTGCTTTTAGTACACCTTTTCCTAAGTAACGGTCTTTGTCGCCATCGCGTAATTCAACGGCTTCATATTCACCTGTAGAAGCTCCACTTGGAACTAAAGCTCGTCCCATTGCTCCTGATTCTGTATAAACTTCAACTTCAACTGTTGGATTGCCGCGTGAGTCTAGGACTTCACGAGCATAAACGTCAACGATAATTGGCATTTATATTCTCTCCTTCAAACATTTATTTTTCAAAAAAAACAAAGGATCCTCATACACAGGAACAAGAGAACCGTCCCATTGTTCAAGCAAATAGCAATGTGAGTGCGCGCTTCTCACTTTTTTTGCTTTGCAATGCGAGAACCGTCCCCATGTTCCTACTTCTTAATCAACGATTTGCCTGTCATTTCCTTTGGCTGTTCAACGTTTAACAAATCAAGTAATGTTGGTGACAAATCACCTAAAATACCTTCCTCACGAAGCTCGACGTCTTTCTTCGTTACGATAATTGGCACCGGATTTGTTGTGTGTGCCGTCATTGGATTACCTTCAAGGGTAATGACTTCATCAGCATTACCATGGTCAGCCGTAATAATCGCCACACCATCTTTTTCTAAAATCTTATCGATAATTTTGCCTAAACATTCATCAACCGTTTCAATTGCTTTAACAGTAGGCTCAAGCATACCGGAGTGACCAACCATATCCGGGTTAGCGAAGTTCAGAATAATGACATCAAACTTCTCAGCATCAAGCTCTGCTAAAAGTGCATCCGTTACTTCATACGCACTCATTTCCGGTTTCAAATCATAGGTAGCAACCTTTGGTGAATTAATTAAAATTCGCTCTTCACCAGGGAATTTCTCCTCACGACCCCCGCTAAAGAAGAAGGTTACGTGCGGATATTTTTCTGTTTCTGCAATACGTAGTTGAGTTAAGCCGTTTTGTGAAACAACTTCACCGAACGTATTATCTAAATTTACTGTTTTGAAAGCGACATAGCCATCAACAGTTTCACTGAAATGGGTTAGGCACACGAAATGTAAATCCTTTGGTGCCCCGTTGCCACGATCAAATTCACGAAAATCTTCATTTGTGAAAGCACGTGAAATTTGAATAGCTCTGTCCGGTCTAAAATTATAAAAAATAACAGAATCATTGTCTGAGATTTTTGCAACCGGTTCGCCATTGTCTTTTAAAATAACAGATGGTAAAACGAACTCATCATAGATGCCGTTTCCATAAGAATCATCTACACATTCCATCGCTGATTTGTATGTAGGCCCTTCACCATAGACCATCGCATCATACGATTTTTTCACACGATCCCAGCGCTTATCACGGTCCATTGAGTAATAACGGCCTGAAATAGTTGCAAACTGGCCAACGCCAATTTCCTTCATTTTTTCTTCAGCATCCTGAATGAAGCCTTTTGCCGTTTGCGGACCAACATCTCGTCCATCTAGGAAACCATGAACATAAACCTTTTCTAAACCCTCTTCTTTTGCCATTTTTAAAAGAGCATACATATGGTTAATGTGGCTATGGACACCGCCATCTGATAGAAGTCCGAAAATATGAAGACTCTTATCATTCTTTTTCGCATGTGTGATCGCATCGCAGAATGTTTCGTTTTTGAAAAACTCGCCTTCACGAATTGAAATATTCACGCGTGTTAAGCTTTGATACACGATTCGGCCGGCACCAATGTTTAAGTGGCCAACCTCTGAATTCCCCATTTGACCTTCCGGTAAACCTACTGCTTCACCACAAGCGATAAGTTGGGCATGTGGGAACTCTTTCCAAAGTCGATCGAAATTAGGCTTTTTCGCATGTGCTACGGCATTGCCTTTTGTTTCTTCACGACATCCAAATCCATCTAAAATTATTAATGCATGTGGTTTTTTACCCATTGTTTTTCACTGCCTCCAAAAGCTTCAAGAACGAATCAGGCTCTAAACTAGCTCCGCCGACAAGGGCCCCATCGATGTTAGGCTGGGCCATATATTCAGCGATATTTTCCGGTTTCACACTTCCACCATATTGGATCCTTACAGAATCCGCTACATCTTTTGAATACATTTTTTCTACTACTTGACGAATAAAACCGCAAACCTCATCAGCGTCTTGAGCGGATGAAGATTTTCCTGTTCCTATCGCCCAAATTGGTTCATAGGCGATCACAAGTTTTTTAGCAAGGTCTGGTGATAGACCTGCTAACCCTTTTTCAACCTGGGAGCCGACCACATCATTCGTTGTGCCCGCTTCACGCTGGTCCAAGG
>JAEWMK010000047.1 GCA_023457235.1 Bacillota bacterium | reverse complement strand
ACCTTGGCTTCAATGATATTGGGACCCCAAACTACTTTTACAAGCTCCCCCATGACGAGCATGGCACCTAATGTAATCAAAATTTGTTGGATGTGATTCCCATAGACCGGCTTTATAATAAAACGCTCCAATAAATAGCCTAAAAGGGCCCCGCTTATAATTGCTGCTAACATGCCAATTACGAAGTTATGTGTTTGCCCATAGGTCCAAATCCCAACATAGGCGCCCCATAAAAACAATGCACCATGAGCAAAATTCAAAATATCCATCAAACCGAAAATTAACGTTAATCCTGCTGCTAATAAAAAAATAAGCATTCCTGTTGCTAATCCGTTAATCGTGATATTGACCAAGATATCCAATACAGCCAACCTCCTTTCTACACCTAGGCGATTCCGAGGTACTTCTCGCGGAGTTCTTTATTTTCTTTTAATTCTTGCATCATCCCGTGATGAACGGTTCTGCCATCATCAATCAGATAAAAACGGTCGCCAATTGCACTTGCCATAATAAAGTTTTGTTCCACCAACACAACGGTTGTATTTTTCTTCATTTCATTAATCGATTCCATCACCTTCTCAACAATGATGGGGGCCAGCCCTTTACTTGGTTCATCGATTAATAAGAGCTCATTTTTATTCACATAGGCCCGTGCAATCGAAAGCATTTGTTTTTGCCCACCGCTTAAATACCCGCCTTTTTTCTTCCAAAATGTTTTTAAATCAGGAAAAAGATTTAAAATGTAGTTCAGACGCTCCTCTGTTTCCACATCCTTTTTCTTCATCGCAACCTTCATGTTTTCTTCTACAGTTAATCCATTAAAAATACCCTGATCCTCCGGTACATATCCGATTCCTTTATTAGAAATCTTTGGTGTATTCCACTGGTGGATCTGTTCCTCTTTGAAGGAAATCGCACCTCTGGAAATAGGATTCAAGCCCATAATGGAACGGAGAGTGGTTGTTTTTCCTGCTCCATTTCTGCCAAGTAATACAGTCACTTCACCCGCTTTCACCTCAAAGGACACGCCTTGTAAAATATGATATTGCTGGATATGAGTATGGATTTCAGCTACTTTAAGAAGCGTCATCGTATAAACCTCCTAAATAGGCAGACTGGACTTGTTCATTAGTCATAATCTCTTCCGGTGCCCCGTCCGCTAACAGTCGTCCGTTAAAAAGTACCATTATACTATCTGATAAATCTAGAACCATATCGATCTTATGTTCTATCAATAAAATCGTTCGATTTCTCCGCTCCTTAATATTTTGGATCACCTCTAATATCTTCGGGACCTCCTCTAATGACATTCCCGCAGTAGGCTCATCCAATAATAAAAGCTCTGTATTTAAGGCTAAAAGCATGGCTATCTCCAGCTTTCTTTTTTCTCCATGGGCAAGATTCATCGCCAATTCTTTAGCTTTGTTATCCAAAAGAACAAGCTTGAGTAGTTCATCGGCTTTCCTATTAATCTCCTTAAATTTACGAAAGTGAGAAAACATGTTATAGCGAATACCGGCTTCGGACTGGACTGCAAGACGTACATTTTCATGACAGGTTAAATTAGGGAAGACGTTTGTAATTTGAAAGGAGCGACCAATGCCATGGCGTGTACGGTATGTTGGGGATAGATTGGTTATCTCTTTTCCATTAAAAATAACCTTTCCATTTGTCGGTTTTAATTGTCCACTTAATAAATTGAAAAACGTTGTTTTACCAGCGCCATTTGGACCGATGATGGACTTTAGTTTATTTTTTTCCACTTTAATCGTTACATCTTGGACAGCTACATGACCGCCAAAGGCGATCGTAAGATTTTTAGTTTCTAAGATTGAATCCATTTTTTCACCATCCTTTATTTTAAGTGGGAGGACACTGAGGCCCTCCCTTTTTACAAGGTCAATTCATGTTAATTTTGAATTGGTGGTGCGGTTTCTTCTGGTGAAAGCTCTCTAATGAATACCGGAACTGGGTAATCAAAGCCATCTTTTTGCTCAAGCTTGATGGCATATAATGTTTGTAATGCTTGATGATCATCTGGACGGAACGTCATTGTTCCTTTTGGCGTTTCAAATGACATTCCTTCCATTGTTTCTATTAAAGTATCAGCATTAGCATCTCCATTTGTAGCTTTAAGCGCTTCCACAATTGCGATCGCAGCAGTCATACCACCAGGAGTAAATAAATCCGGTGTTTCACCATTAAAACGTTTTTGATGTTCTTCCACTAACCAATCATTCACTTCATTTTTAGGTAAGGTATAATGGTAAACTGTAAAACCTTCCATTCCTACTGCATCCTGCATTGTTTTTAATGCAGCAATATCAGGAGCGCCTGTTGAAAGCTTGATTCCCTTTTCTTGAACCTTCATGTCTGATAATTGTTTCCATGGCGGATTAGCTCCAGCCCAGATAACGTATAAATAATCTGGTTTTGTATCAATAATGCGTTGAATATTGGAAGTGAAGTCGACTGAATCAGGTGCAGCATATTCTTCAACTGCGACCTTAGCGCCTAAATCTTCTGCAGCAGTTTTAAACGCTGCTACTCCATCCCGGCCAAATGCAGAGTCCGGAGCCAATGTTGCAATCGTTACCCCATCTTTTGCAATCGCTGCCGCACCGGCTACCGCATCCTGTGAAGAGTTGCGTGCTGTGCGGAAAATATATTTATTCCAGTTCGCTCCTGTAATTGAATCCGCAACCGCCGGTTCAACTATCATTATTTTTTCGTATTCCTCTGCTAACGGGAGTACGGCTAAGGTATCACCAGAAGAGCTGGAACCAACAAGAAAATCGGCCCCTTCATCTAATAGCTTCGTAGCTTTTTGAACTGCAACATCTGGTTTAGTCTCTGTATCTTCCACAACAAATTCAATCTTTTTCCCGGCGACCTCCATTGTTCCATTTGTAGCGTAATCCAATCCGAGTTCAAAGCCTTTCAACGTTTGTTTTCCATAGGCCTCTAACGCTCCTGTTAAAGAAGCAAGAACCCCTATATTTATCGTTCCTTATTCATCGTGCCCTTGGTTTGCTTCATTGCTGCTTGAGTCACTTTGACCGCTGTTCGTATTACCTCCTGTTGAATTGGATCCACATGCTGTAACGAAAAGCATCATCACTATCATCAACATTCCAAGCCATCCAAACGCTCGCCCTCTACGCTTCATTTCACATTCCTCCTTATTTTGGCTGATGAGTAATCGTATTTGTATTATGGATCATCGAAGTTACAAATGAGTTACAACTGGGACAAAGAACCCGACCCTGTGGCCCGGGCCTCTAGCCGAAGTTATCCCCATTGGATGGCGGTTGCGGCCCATGTATAGCCAGTACCTGCGCTAACAGCGACAACTAAATCTCCATCCTTTAGCTTCTTTTTCTGTTGTGCAAGATGGAGGCCGATACAAGGATCAAGTGCTGACATATGGCCATAATGATCCAAATAGATGGACTGTTCTTCGTTTAACCCTAACTGCTCCAGCAATTCCTTATGCATTGATTTTTTAGTGTGAAGAGGCAACAATAATTCAATATCTTCCACTTTAAAACCGCTTTTACAAACGGCTTCGTTAACGACCTTTACAAAGTTTGGAACACTCACCAGGTCTAA
>JAEWMK010000046.1 GCA_023457235.1 Bacillota bacterium | reverse complement strand
ATAATTGTTAAAACCCAAGGGGGCTATCATGAAGGCTGTTACATACCAAGGAAAAAATGAAGTTGCTGTAAAGGACGTTGAGGAACCAAAAATACAAGACCGTGAAGATGTTATTATAAGGGTGACTTCAACGGCAATATGTGGATCAGATCTCCATTTGTATCAAGGGAATTTCCCGTTACCGATTGGGTATGTTATCGGACATGAACCCATGGGAATTGTTGAAGAAGTGGGGCCTGATGTTACGGAAGTGAAGAAAGGCGATCGTGTAGTTATTCCTTTCACAGTAGCATGTGGTAAATGTTATTTCTGTGAGCATGATTTAGAAAGTCAGTGTGACAATTCTAACCCACATTATGATTCAGGTGGGTACTTTGGTTATTCTGAAAAATTCGGTAATTATCCCGGAGGACAAGCAGAGTATTTAAGAGTTCCTTTTGGGAATTTTACTCCTTTTGTCATTCCAAAGGATTGTGAATTAGAAGATGAATCACTCCTACTCTTATCTGATGTCCTTCCAACTGCTTACTGGAGTGTAGATAATGCAGGGGTAAAAAACGGCGATACTGTGATTGTTTTGGGCTGTGGCCCGATTGGCTTAATGGCCCAACAGTTTGCTTGGGAAAAGGGTGCGGAGCGAGTAATAGCTGTAGATTACATTCGCAATCGGCTTGAACACTCAAAAAAGATGAACAAGACTGAAATATTTAATTTCACTGAGCATGAAGACATGGGAGAAACCTTAAAGGAGCTAACAAAAGGTGGAGCAGATGTCGTCATTGACTGTGTTGGGATGGATGGTAAAAAATCTCCCCTAGAATGGGTCGAACAAAAGTTAAAGCTTCAAGGGGGAACATTAGGTCCGATCCAAATTGCTACAAAAGCTGTCCGGAAAGGTGGAACATTACAAATTACGGGAGTCTATGGCGGTTTATACAATATGTTCCCATTAGGTCCTTTTTTCACAAGAAACATAACAATAAAAATGGGGCAAGCACCTGCCCGGCATTACATGCCGTACTTGTACGACAAGATAAAAAGTGGTGACATTGATCCAACAAAAATCATTACGCACAAAATGCCTTTAGAAGAGGCTGCTCATGGATATAAGATCTTTAATAATAAGGATGATAATTGTATAAAGGTTGTATTAAAACCTTAATCTATTATTTGAAAGGAGGCCAATACGGTCTCTTTTTAAACATTATTAAGATATACCTATAAAATTATCCTAGAATAAGTGTATAATTTAATTTGATAATAAATTAAAGAAGAGGGAGTTTTGATGAAAAATAGTTTTAGGAAATTTAATACAATACGGAAAAAACTTATAATCACTTTTTCAATTATATTAATAATACCAGCTTTAAGTATTGGTATATTTGCCTATTCAACTGCTAAGAATGCTGTTGAACATGAAATAATGGACGGAATGGACGAAAATATTAATCTATTAAATAATTTTATCAACAATGCCATAGAACCAAAATTACAGAACATTGATGTTTTTTATCAACACATTACATCAGACTTGTATCAAGGTGAAAGTAGCCCTGAATTAAGGCGAGAATTCTCTCAATATGCAAATATGCATCCTGAAATACAAAGTATGTATATTGGAACAACCACGGGGCTATTTATTCGAGAACCGAACATGAAAATGCCGGATGACTATGATCCGAGAGAAAGAGATTGGTATAAGGCATCAATGGAGAAAAAAGATGAAACGATTATTTCGCCACCTTATATTTCTGCCAGCACAGGAAAAATGGTTATCACTATTTCGCGTGCAAGCAAAGATGGTTCAGGTGTAATTGGAATTGATATCACATTAGATTCAATCCAAGATATAACGAATCAAGTAAAGATTGGTGATGAGGGGTATGCCATTCTGTTAGATAGAGATCGAAAATATATTGCCCACCCTACCATGGAGGGAGGAAGTGAGGCAAAAGAAGAATTCTATAATCAGGTGTATGAACAAGAAAACGGCAGCTTCAATTATAACTTTGAAGGTACGGAAAAAATAATGAAGTATATAACCAACGATTTAACAGGTTGGAAGATTGCCGGGACAGTGGTTTCAGAAGAAATTAATGATGCGGCCGCTCCTATTTTCAAAAACACAGTTTTGGTTATAGTCCTAGCTTTGATAGCGGGAATAGTAATCATCTATTTTATCGTTAAGTCTATCATTAAACCAATTAGAATGTTAAAAGAACAAGCTATTACTGTTAGTAACGGTGACTTAACAGAGATTATCGAAATAAATACTAAAGATGAAATTGGTGATTTGGCTCACGCATTTAATGATATGGCACACAAGCTTCGGGAGGTCATCGAACAGATTAATAGTAGTGCCGAACATGTAGCAGCTTCATCACAACAATTACAGGCAACAAGTGAACAAGCAACGAGAGCTACAGAACAAATTTCAGCTGCCATTCAAGAAGTTGCAAGTGGAAGTGAGACCCAAGTTGCAAGCTCTCAGCAAAGCGCTAAAGCGATGGAAGAGGTATCGGCTGGAATTCAACGTATTGCCGAGTTTTCAAACATAGTCAAGGATTCAGTCCATGAAACAAAGGCCTTATCTGAACAAGGAAATCAGTCCCTGCAAGATGTGATTTATCAGATGGACGCTATTGAAAAAGGAACAATGGCTACAACAGCAGCAATAAGGAAATTGAGTGAGCGATCAAAGGAAATCAGTAATATCATCGATATCATTACAAATATTGCTGAACAAACAAATTTACTTTCTTTAAATGCTGCCATTGAAGCAGCACGGGCAGGAGAACATGGAAAAGGCTTTTCTGTTGTAGCAGATGAAGTTAGAAAGTTGGCAGAACAATCACGAACTTCAGCCAACCAAATTGTTTCATTGATTGAAGAGATTCAAAATGATACAGAAATAGCCAATAAAGAGATGGATGGAAATATCAAAGAAGTAGATTTAGGTAAGAATGTTATTCAGAAGACCAGGGAAGCCTTCCACCTTGTAATGAATGCTGTCAAACAAGTTGATGTTCAAATCCAAGAGGTATCAGCTACAACTGTACAAATTTCTGCAAATACCGAAGAGGTTACTGCTTCTGTTGAAGAGTTGGCACATATAGCTAAATCAGCTTCAGATGAATCACAAAATGTGGCTGCATCGTCAGAAGAACAATTAGCCTCAATGGAGGAGATCAGTGCTTCCAGTGAAGCGTTAAGCAAGTTAGCTCAAGAGCTTCAAGAATTAGTTTCTAAATTTAAAGTATAGGCTTGATATAATATGGAGATTCCATTTCCTATTTCTGTTAATATTATTATAGAACTAATACATACAGATAGGAGTGGAATCAGTATGAGGGTTACGATCGAAAATACCGAAAAGGATGGTAATATTTCATTACAAGAAAGCGGCGGTTTTGCCATTGTTACGATTAATAGGCCAGAGTTGAAAAATGCTTTAACAAATAGAATGTGGGTCGACCTTAAAGCGGTTGGTAAGCGCATCACTCATAATCCGAAGAATAAAGTTGTGATTTTACGAGGAAGGAAGAAGTTATTTTCATCCGGCTCAGACTTGAAACAATTTAATGAATTATCAATTGATGAAGCGAATGATGCTTTTCGAATGATGGAAGAAGCGATTTCTACATTTGAAAGAATTCCGTTGCCAACGATTGGGGTTATAAATGGACCTGCCATGGGGGCCGGTTTCCAACTTGCTTTGGCCTGTGATATTCGTATTGGAACGTCCAATACATTAATGGGTTTTCCGGTTGGAAGATTGGGAATTACAATAAATCAAGCGTTTGCGAAAAGAATCGCTGATTTAATTGGAAAAAGTAGAACAATGGACCTTGTCTATACAGGTAGGCTCTTAAAACCGCAGGAATGCTATGATTTAGGGCTAATTAATTATTTATTGGATGATGAAACAGATGTGAATCATTATGCTATTCGGTTGGGAAAAAAGATTATCGACCAATCTCCGGCATCGGTTTTAGCCGTCAAGAGGGCCGTATCCTTTAATAATCCAACCGTCTCTATTCCATGGGAAACAGGCCTTGATGAAAGTGTCGATCCTGTTGATTTTCCAGAAGGAGTCCGATCTTTCGTTGAAAAAAGAAAACCGAATTTTAAAGGGAAATCGCTATAACGTATTTTAATAGATACAAAGAAAATTGAAAAGCAATTAGGGTGCGAAATCGCAGTAATTTTCTCACCCTACTTTTTTGAAAAATAAACGGTCAAATTCCGCTTAAATTGGGAAATACCCATATTTCCCTAAAAATAAAGGGAGTTTTTCCGGTTATAGTATCCAAATCTTTGGATTTTACCTTATTTTGAGAAGGTAATCGGAATCTCTCCGCTTATATCTGCTTCTTAAGCCCCCACTATATACATTAACAGGAAATTCTCCGCCTATGAATTCTCTCATATCTGATTACTTTACGAATTACCATGCTTTCTCGTATGTGATTTAACTTGTTTTTCACTTTTTGCATGGTCTGCATGTTTATACTTCAGTCGTAATGGCTGCTAACCGAATATGAATAGAGTATATTTCAATTTTAAAATAAGATAGCAGGGCTTCATTAATTTTTCGTTGAATTTTTTCCAACAGGTCAACGATATTCTGTCCAAGGGAGCAGTTCAGTTCAATTTCTATCGTTACGCTTTGAAAAGTGGTGAAATCGTAGTCGAGAATTTTTGCGTTCTTAACGTACTTTATTTTCCTGCAAGTGTGTGTGATGATTTCCTTATACACATCCTCATTTATCGTAATCGTTCCTTTTGTAAAATGAGGCTGAATAATCGTTTCTTCACCAATATATTTTGCTTGTTTTGAGAAAAGCTTTTTTCCTTTTTGGAGGATCTTTTTTAATTTATTGTGCTCTACTTGCATATATGGGATTGGAATCACGTGCTTCCCTTGTGTGTTCCGCATATAGCGCGCCATATTAATTTCCTTAACAGTACGAATTTCAGATACATCTATATATGTAAGGATTTTCCCCAACTTCAATTTATCCGCGATTAAGTTAACCATTTTTATGGAGGTTCCAACAATTAAAATTTTGTCTAAAGCAGTCATTCGGATCACATTTGCGACTTCTTCGCGGTGGTCTTCATAAAAGAAAGTGGCCCGCTTAACTGCTTTTATATAATTATTTTCATACTTAGCTGAAGTTCCCGCAATTTTTTGTCCATTTACAATTAAAATCCCATCATCTATAATGGCTGGAATGTTGTGTTCATGGCAGAAATGTAAAACACTTGTACTTTTTCCAGTACCACTTTCCCCTACTAATGCATAAACCTTCAAAAAAACATACCCCCTTTTTGGCATTGTCAGTTCAGTACTATAGATTTAGTCTAATTAAAAATTAAAATGCCAACAAGCATAAAAATCGGAGGGAATAAAGATTTGTTTGACCGGTTCATGACTCAGTCCCTTTTAAAATTAGATCAACAGACACTTTTATATCGATGATTGGGGATTTAACCATGTCAGTAAATCCAGGTTTAATTTTTTCCCACGTTTTCGGATGATCTTTTTCAAATATACTTTTCAGATTTAATACATCTTCACCTGTTCTTTTGTAAATGGTCGCTAATTTCTCGTTAACATCCTTAGATAATATTTCGGTAAACTCATTTTCTAATTTATTTAATGTTGTATTTCCTTGAATACTGCCATCACCGCATGTGTATTCAGATAAATAACCTTTTACTTTTAAACTGCCCCCGATGATTAGAACGCCATTCTTCACCTTAGGTTGTAAGCTAGAAGTTATATGAATCATATCCATACTGACAGAGCCTTTTCCAGATTGCGGGCAATCCATACGTAAACTTCCTGACTCTACATTCTCTTTAAGATAGGCTACGATGATAGTGTCATATTCACTTAAATTACCTACTATTTTTCCCTTTTTTAAAATAGATGCTCCATTAACCTCCATTTCATGTTTATTTCCCCCAATTTTAATATTAGGAATGAATTCAATATTATTTTCATGGATAGCCCTGGAAACGGACCCGATATCCGTGGTGATTGTTCTACCTGTTTCCTCCGTTAATTTTATAAGCTCTTTAATATATTCTGAGACAAAACGTTGATCCTCTTGTTTTACTTTAAGTAATTCAATAGGATTCTCCGCCAACACCACAGGGGTTGTCCTTCTCATATCTGGATCCCTTAGAAAGTGGCTAATGATTCCGGAGATTCCATCCTCTGCCTGCTTTTTCCCGATAATCAAAACTTGGATATTGGGATAAAATGGATCACCGTTCACCTTTGTTTGCACAGAATGAAGTGGTATTTCTATAGAGGGGTAATTTACTTTTTCAATTGTGATTTTTGCCTCGTTTCCGTTGCCCTGTTGTTGACTAGTGCCGCTTTTACTACGTAAGTTCAGGCTTTCTAGTCCAACTATGTACCCATCATCCTCCTTGTCAATAGCGATTCCTGAAATAAACATCCTGTCTCGCATTCGTTGAAAATCCCAACAACCGCTTAATAAAAAGACCATAATGATAAAGAAAAAAAGCTTCTTAATTTTGTTTCACCTTCCTTCTCACAGTATCTATCAGCACAATCAATGGAAAAATAAAAAAAAATATGAGAGTAACTACTAATTGTATAACCTTGGCAAGATAGCCGGTATGTTCTATATCATCTGGATAGATTGCCACTAAAAATACGATTACTCCTACAATAATGACCCAGCTGATAAACGAGGATTTTGAAAACAATGTTTTAAATCCGACAGAAGCTGATAGAAACGTGAGATGATTAAGTGAAAAAGAGTATATAATCCAACTAGTTAAAAATACTACTTCCATCCGTTCTAAAATCGGAATTTCAACTAACCGGGCCATATCAATACCAGGATATTCAATGTAGTTAATTTCTACAGGTCCAAATAATGAAATTGCAATGATAAATAACAATCCAATAATAATAGTTAAGAATATTAAACCTTGAAAAATTCCTTTTTTGAGTGTTTCAAAATTAGGCATTAACGGTAAAAAGAAGAGGAAGACCCAGCTAACTAAATAAGAATAAAGGGATGTAAATAATCCTTTATCAAAGACGATTTCTTTTGCAATGATGGGCTTCAAATTAGAAAAGTCTGCTTTATTAATGACAAGCAAAAAAATCGTAAACATTGCTAAGATAATCAAAGGTTGAATCAATTCATTGAATCGGGCCAATGTCTCTTCTCTTTTTGTTGCAGCATACATGACAATCAATATTTCAGACAAAATGATCATCCAACCTGGAGTATGGAATAAAATATGAACAATGATTCCATCCGACAATAAGCGCATGCCTAATCCAGTTAAAATGATTGAAATTGTAATAAGAGAAACAAATAAAAACCGGCCTAACCACTTTCCAATGATGGTCTCCAAAATGTCCAGTAAGGAGCAGCCGGGATAGCGTTCAGGCAGGATTAGGAACACCCTTGTAAAGAGTAGGCTTAAAGCTAAGGACAAAATAATAAATATCCAACCGCTTTGTCCGGTATATTGGTTGATTTCTCTTGGCAAGATCGCTAATCCTACTGGAGAACTCGCTATAATAAGCCAAAAAATTTGGTTTTTTGAGAATGTGAAGGTTTTCTTTACCATGTCTGACCCTATCCTCTTTTTAATTGCTTCCATTTTCTTTGCTTGACCTTATCTGCTAAATAAGTTGGCTTCATTGTTCTAAAGCGGAGTGGAAACAAAATGAAGAGGTCAACCCAATTTCGAAATTTTGTTGGTGCAAACGGCACAAGATAAGGAACTCCAAAGCTTTTTAGACTGCTTAAATGTAACAGAATGAAAATATACCCTAAAACTAAACCGAATAATCCAAAGAACCCAGCCCCGATTATAAGCAACAAACGAAGAAGCCGAAAACTAAAGGCCATTGAATAGTGTGGAGTACTAAAGGAGGCCATCGCCGTAATTCCAACGACAATTAAGGTGATTGGACCGACGATATTCGCTTGAACTGCCGCTTCTCCAATTACAATTCCGCCGACAATACCAACGGTTTGCCCTAAAGGTTTTGGTAAGCGTACACCGGCTTCTCTAAAAATTTCAATCATAAGTTCCATTAATAAAAGCTCCCAAATGGCCGGGAAGGGGACCTGTACACGGGTATGTGCTATCGCTACAAGCAAATCCGACGGAATTAGCTCAGGATTAAAATGAATTAATGCTACATAAAGTGACGGAAGAAAAATACTTATCATCATTGCGATAAGTCGAACAATCCGTACCATTGAACTGACGTACCATTTTTCATAATAATCGTCCATGTTCTGTAAACTCTCGAAAAAAGTAAAAGGCACAAGTAAGGCTAATGGAGAGTTATCTACAAACAATATAACCTTACCAGAATTAAGTGATTCTACTGCAACATCAGGACGATCAGATAAGCGGACAAGGGGGAATATTGACCACATATTATCTTCTGTCCATTGTTCAAGTTCACTGGCAGATATTATTTTATCAGTCTCAATAGAAGCGAGTCTTTGTCTTACCTCCTGCAATACATCCTGATTTACAATTCCATCAATAAAAAGAGTGGTTACGATGGTTTGCGATAAAGAACCGATTTTCATGTCCTCAATTTGAAGTTTTGGACTTTTTAAGTATTTTCGTATGATCGAAACATTAACACTTGAAGATTCTACGAATCCTTCCTTAGTACCTTTAATAGTTGTTTCAATAATAGGCGATTCAGGATTGCGCTCCGGCTTTTTCTCTGCATTTAATAAACAAAAGGTCTCAAGCTTCTCTAACACTAAAATAATGTTTCCAGTTAGAATTCCATCAATGATTTCATTTTTGGTTGAAGAAGTTTTTAATAGACAATATGGGAATGTTTCTAAAAGAAAGTCTTCAGTAATTTTTTCTTCCCTTCCCATTCTGAGTAATTGTGGGAATATATTTTCATTAATCTCTTTTTCATCGGTTATTCCTTTTAAAAAAAGAAGGGCGCCATTTTGACCGGAAATAGTTCTAAACCGGCGAATGTAAAGGTCATTATTATTTTTTAATTCATTTTGGATAATTTCTATTTTTTCTTCGGTTGTCTTTAAAATAGACTTGTGCAATTTTATTGCCTCCATCAGCATAAACATACTAATACAAAGGAAATTTCTCTTTAGTTTGTATAGATTTGGAAGTATTTATGCAATGAGGGTGATACTTGGTCCTGAGAATATAAACGGACATTGATTATTATAGTTATATCACAAATTTTTGGTGGTGCAGGGGTTGGCAGCTGGTATCGCAATTGGTGCCCTCCTTGCACAGGAAATGCTTGGTACTGATAGCCTTGCAGGGCTTCCGATTGCAATATTTACTTTAGGGTCTGCGGCTGCAGCCCTTCTTGTGGGAAGGATTACCGAACGCTTCGGACGCCGGTTAGGGCTTACAGCAGGGTTCTTGGCTGGAGGTGCAGGAGCGGTAGGGGTATTAGCTGCCGCAGTGATAAATAACATTGTTCTTCTGTTTATTTCATTATTAATCTATGGTGCCGGAAGTGCTACTAATTTGATGGCACGTTATGCTGGAACGGATTTGGCCGCTCCTAAACAGCGGGCAACGGCAGTTAGTATTGCTATGGTTTCGACGACGTTTGGAGTTGTGGCGGGCCCAAACCTTATTGATGTAATGGGGAGATTTGCAACGTCAATAGGTGTTCCTGCTTTGGCTGGTCCGTTTATTCTGGCAGCAGCTGCCTTTTCACTTGCTGGTATTGTACTATTGATATTCCTGCGTCCAGACCCTCTCATCGTTGCAAAAGCTATTGCAGATGCGGAAAGGAACAATAAAAAGTAAAGCCTTAGATGAAAGTACTGCAAATGAGGCCAAAAACAAACATGGAATTATTGCCGCTGCCACACTAATGGTGTTAACCCAAATGGTAATGTTCGCTGTCATGACGATGACACCTGTGCACATGGGGTATTGTAGCTTTGGATTAAAGGAAGTGGGAATGACTATTGGTTTTCATATTGCTGCTATGTTTCTTCCATCTCCATTGACTGGAATTCTTGTTGATAAGCTTGGAAGGTTAACAATAGCGATTGCATCAGGTATTACATTACTCGCAGCGGGACTTTTGGCGGCTGTACCGACGGGTGATTCCATATTGATGATTACAATTGCGCTTATTCTACTTGGACTTGGCTGGAACTTCGGGTTGATCAGCGGTACAGCAATACTTGTTGATTCTACGAATCTAACAAATCGGGCAAAAATTCAAGGATCAATTGATGTATTGGTTGTTTCTTATTCAAGTTACGGCACCCTTTCGATTGGTGGAGGGATTTTTTCTCTTCTATTAATCCCAGTCGTTGTTTGGGTGCACAAAATTAAGTAAGTACATTAACCCATCATCGTGCATAAGATAGTTTCGTAAAATGATGAAGGGATTGATATAAATGTTCTTTGCACCATGCATGTGCCAGTATACAATACAATATCCGTACCCATATTATATTAATGAACCTATATATTATCGTGGAGGCTGGCCGGGTTACTGGACTGCACCTGCTGAATTAGAGCAGCTGAATCGAATTACACTAAAAGATTATGGGCCACAGCCTTATGTAGTTAATATTAATGAAGCGACAAAACAGAATAATACGTTTCGCACCGCTTTATGGACGGGTCACCATTTGCAAGTAACGTTGATGAGTATTAATGTTGGGGAGGATATCGGATTAGAAATTCACCCTGATACCGATCAATTCCTTCGTATTGAACAAGGTCGTGGAGTTGTTCGAATGGGACAAAATAAAAATAATCTAACCTTTGAAAGAAAGGTGGATGATGACTCCGCCATTATGGTTCCAGCGGGGATTTGGCATAACGTTATTAATACGGGCAATGTTCCTTTAAAGCTTTACACCATTTATGCGCCTCCGCACCATCCATATGGAACTGTTCATAGGACTAAAGCTGATGCTATGGCAGCTGAGTAGCGTATTGAATCACAATTATCAATGGTGGTGGTGTAAATTAATACCTGCACAATACTTCTGGTAGCCCGACGATCTGATGCTATTTAGTTTGTTAATTTTTGGACTATGTTAAAACATGGAGGGGACATAAGAACTGAACAAGCAGAGGAATTAGAAATTTTCCTCTGCTTGCTTGATTATGGCATTATTTTTTGTAGAGAATGATAGAGTATTATTGCACATTATACATAGCATGAAGATCGGAACTGGCTTACCACCATTGCGGACAGGGAAAGTGGGCTCTGCTCTTATCATGGCCGCATTTTTTAAAGATTGTAGTATAAATGTCCCCATATGCGTTCTATGATTCCCATTTTCCCAGTCTACCTCAGAATCTGGGAATCATACACCCTCTATGATTCCCGTTTTTCTGATCTTCCTCAGATTTTGGGAATCATCGGCAAGTGTATGCTGTCATCACTTGTCGATAGTCAGGAATTACAACAGAAAATTCCCTAAAAGCATATAAATTTCACATTTTACTATGCAGTTAATTGGTATAATAAGGTTAAGTATATATTTGCACAATCATCCGTGGCTATGCTAGAAGAAGCAGAGCCTTTTTTAATTGATTTGGTAAAAAAATTGCAAAAGGAGACCGATCCATGATGAAACACAAAATTAAGAAAACAGTGCTTTTTTTATTCGTATTCTTTTCAACTTTTGCTTCTTACACGTTTTCGGAGAGCAATACTGCTTATGCAAATGAAGGAAATTTTACAAAAAGGACAATCAGTGTAAGTGGGGAATATACCGTAAAAGTAGCTCCTGATATAGCTTATATTGATATTGCTGTTAACACCCTTGATGTTGATGCAAAAAAAGCGCAAGAGATTAATAAAGAAAATATGAACAAAGTGATGGACCAATTGAAAAAGATGGGTATTCAAGAAAAGGATATTCGTACAGTCGATTACCGTATTCAACCAAAATATGAGTGGATTAATTTAGAAGCAAAAAGAGAACAAAAACTTTTAGGATATGAGGTTACAAATAACATCAAAGTGACAATTAACGATTTTCAAAAAATAGGGAATATCATTGATATGACTGTAAAAGAGGGTGTTAATGAGGTCAATAATATCGCTTTTGGATTAAGTGAAGCTAAAAAAACGGAGAAGTACTTGGAGGCACTAAATGGTGCTGTGAATGATGGGAAAATCAAAGCTGAATATATTGCAAGTATGTATGGAATAAAATTATCTATTCCTTCAATAATTACTGAAGCTGGGTCCTATATTCCGTCTCCGATTAATTATGCAGGCCTTCAAAAGGCAGCGTTAGGTGGAACTTCCTTTGATGCTATTGAATCCACTCCAATTTCGGGTGGAGAAATGGAAATACGTGCAAATATAAATATTGTTTATGAATATTAGTGAATAGTTGAAAAAAGAGCTTTAATAAGTGCTGCCTCCCATTGTATTAAAGTGAAACAGTGAGGGAGGCAGGGCCAAAAAATTGATAATTAGATAGACTCAGGGCGGTTAACAAACAACTCTTTACAATCATTAGATTTCTTCATTCCTGAAATAACCTCGGCTAAAGGCTCACCAAAAACTTGCGGATAATCGATTTCACCCAATTCAGTTCTGATCGGATAAGCAAGCTTTTCTGGAGTAATGCTGAATTCCGAAAACACTCCCAGTTTATTTCCTCGCGGATCAACACGGAACCACTTGTCCATTTCTTCAAAATAAACTGCATTTAAGCCATGCAAGGCATAGCCGGATTCCGGCGTACCTTTTCTAGTGACCCGTTGATAGCAAAATCCTGTAGGAATGTTCATTCCTCTTAAAAATGCAGCAAGCAAATGTGCTTTTGCAAAACAAATTCCTTCCAGTTCATTTAAAACGTCTGAAGCGGTAATTGTAATAACTTTACTGTCTTCAAGATCAAAAGAGTGTTTTATTTCATCTCGTACAAAATTGAAAGCTAACTGTGCTGACTCAAACTTAGTTTTTCCTGATTTTTGGAATTCCTGTATCTTCTCCTGTATGGTAGGGTGACTGAAATTGATAATATCTGTTTCTTGTAAATACGCTTGTAAATTTTCATTCATAATTTGTAATTGCAAAAAAATCCCCCCAATTTTTAACTTTAAGTTCATTTTAATTGGAGGAATATTATATATCTGTGATAAACGTT
>JAEWMK010000045.1 GCA_023457235.1 Bacillota bacterium | reverse complement strand
CCTCCATCAACCATACCACTGGCATTACCAGGTGTCACAACCCCGTTATCACGGAAACGTGGCTTTAGCTTTGCTAACTGCTCTAGGCTTGTATTACGAATATGTTCATCGTGTTCAATAACGATATCACCTTTTCGACCTTTAACAGTTACTGGAACTATTTCTTCTTGTAAATAACCCTTTTCTCTTGCTTGAATCGCACGTTCATGGCTAGAAAGTGCGTGTTGATCGATTTCTTCTCTTGTTAATCCGTATTTTTCTGCCAAGTTTTCTGCTGTATCTGCCATTGTACAATCTCCGTAAGTATCATAAAGACCGTCAAACACCCAATCCTCTACAACTAATGATCCAAGTGGTTTTCCCCATCTCATACCAGGAATAACATGTGGAACCTGGCTCATGTTTTCAGCCCCACCAGCCAGCGCAACATTTGCTTCGCCTGTTAAAATATATCTTGCCGAAGTCAAAATGGATTCAAGTCCTGAACCACAAAGACGATTGATTGTCAATGCAGGAACGTTAAGTGGGGTACCTGCTTTTAAGCCTACATGTCTTGCTAATAAATGTGCATCCTTACTTGACTGCTGTACATTACCAAACACCACTTGATCAATCTCTTCAGGAGTAATATTCGCCTTTTTGATAGCCTCCCTTGCTGCCATTGCTCCTAAATCAGTTGCCTTAATCTCGCGAAATGAACCAGAAATCTCCGTAAATGGTGTTCTTGCTCCTTCTAATAATACGATCTCCTTCATATATCCACCTCATTTAAATTATTTTTCGAAATAGATTATTAATAATTTTCTGTAAATTTATTATAACTCGGTGGATTAGTCGATTTAAACCTACATAATGCAGGAAAATAACATTTATTTTTCAACTATCTTGTACAAAAAATAAAGAGGATAGTATTCACCTTTATTTTTTGTATGTGACAAAAAATTCCTGTACGGCCTTATTTGTTTTTTCAATCATCGTTTTTATTTCTTCTTTTGTTATCACATATGGCGGCATAAAATAAAGGACGTTGCCTAATGGCCTTAAGAGCAGTCCATTTTCTAATGCAATTTGATAAATTTTATAGCCGATTCTCTCTTCACTTGGGAAAGGTTCCTTTGTCTCTTTGTCTTTCACCAATTCGATTGCGCCAACCATCCCCGTTTGTCTGTATTCACCTACATATGCCTGATGATTGAATACTCCAGTAGCTAACTTATTCATATATGTACTTTTCCCTTGGATCTGCTCGATGTAATCATCTTCTTCAAAAATTTGCAGGACCTCAAGCGCCACTCGACAAGCTAGCGGATTGCCAGTGTAACTATGTGAATGCAAAAATGCTTTCATAGTATGATAGTCATCATAGAAGGCCTGATATACATCATCCGTGGTTAATACAACGGATAATGGTAGATATCCCCCCGTTAATCCTTTTGATAAACACATAAAGTCAGGGGTAATGCCAGCTTGTTCACAGGCAAACATCGTCCCTGTTCTGCCAAACCCCACTGCTATTTCATCCGCAATAAGATGTACATCATATTGCAAACATAGCTCCTTTAATTCCTTTAGATAAGAAGGCGGATACATTTTCATCCCTGCCGCCGCTTGTATTAAAGGTTCTATTATAATTGCAGTTATTTCTTCATGATATAATTCTAATTTTTCCTCAATAAATGATAAACATGGTGCACTGCAGTGATCTGGCCTATCGTTAAACGGACATCTAAAACAATCCGGCCCTTGTGCTCGTTCCGTATCTAGTAAAAGCGGTCGAAAAACATCATTATACAGACCCACACCTCCAACAGAAAGAGCTCCAAGGGTTTCACCATGATAAGCGTCTGTTAAAGCCAGGAAGCGTTTTTTCTTCCGCTTATCTTTTTGCATATGATATTGAAAGCTCATTTTTAAGGCTACCTCTATTGCGGATGAACCGTTATCAGCAAAGAATACTTTCTTTAAACCATCCGGAGTGATTTTTACAAGTTTTTCGGCAAGAAAAATGGCTGGTTTATGTGTAAAGTTAGCAAATATCGCATGTTCTAATTGAAAAGCTTGGTTAGCTAAGGCAGTACTAATTCGTTCGTTACTATGCCCAAATAAATTTACCCACCAAGAAGAAACCGCATCCATATATTGCCTACCATTTTCATCATACAAGTAAATACCTTTCCCGCTTTTGATCACAATGGGCGGGAAATCTTCATAATCTTTCATCTGCGAACAGGGATGCCAAACATGCTGTAAGTCTCGTTTTTGTAGGTTTGAAATCGTAGAAATCATAGGCTCATCAACCTTTCAAAAAATTCGTCATTTTCAATCTGAATATCTTTTAAATCGGACAGATTTTTTAACTTTGGAATGATAAGATAAGGTAAGTTTGCGAAGTTCTGAATTGTAGCTATATTATTCATTTCAAGATTAGTTCCTTCAAACCCATTGAAAACAATTCCTACAATTGGAATATCTTGCATTTTAAGGGCCTCCAGCGAAAGTAAAGTATGGTTGATTGTCCCTACTTTTGTTCGAGTAACCAAAACCACCGGCAACTGTGATTGCTTAATCAGATGAAGAAAATAATAGTTTCGTTGCTCCTCTAATGGTACGTATAATCCACCAGCTCCTTCGCAAATCAGAAAGTCATACATTGATTTTAATTTTTTAATGTGTTCTAATATGACTTCTCCTTTTATTTCTGAATCTTCCAGCATCGCCGCATAATGAGGGGATGCTGACTCTTTAAAAGAATAACTATTTAAATGTCTTTCTATTAAATTCGCTTCACTCAAAGATTGATAGAATGTTGTATCCCCATAATAGGACTTGTTATTTTCTGTTATAATCCCAGTTTGAACAGGCTTATAGGGTATGACATTTTTCCCCTTCATCTGAAAACATCGCATAAAGTATGCTGTTACTAGCGTTTTCCCCACATCTGTATCGGTTCCCACTATCCAAAAATGTTGTGCCATATAATCCCTTCTTTTTTCCTAGAATCTCTTACACATCAATTGTAGGTGTATAAGTTCTTTTTAAAGCTGTGCGTACTTTTGGCAAGACAACTAGTGATACAGTTGTAACGACTATATCCAATGGTAAATAGACTACCATCCATCCCCATGCCATCGTATAACTAAACCCATCAGGTGCAGCTGCCCACATTTTGAAAGCTAAATACATCATATTGGTTCCAATAATGTAATTACAGAAAACACTTAGAAAACCCGCTCCAATATAGTTCTTTTTAGTAACTGATTTTTGGTCTGCAATTAGTTTTCCAGTTACATAAGCGACAAAAATAAATGAGATAATAAATCCAAATGTTGGACTAAGTAATTGTGCAGGTCCTCCTTTAAACTGCGCAAAAACAGGTACACCAACTAATCCAACAAGCATATAAGTTAGCATCGCAAGTGCACCTAATCGACTTCCTAAGATCCCCCCGGCCAAAATGGCAAACATAAGCTGTAATGTAATTGGTACTCCACCTATTGTTAGAAAAGGCGAAACATTTGCTCCGACTGCCATTAAGGCTGTAAATAATCCACATAATACAATATTTCTTGTCTTAGAATTTACCATAATTCCTCTCCTTTTTGTTAACTTATATTGATTTTAGGTTAACATTAAATCCTAGAATATTCTCGCATATGTAAAACCGATTGTAAAGTAATCATTTTAAAATACCCCCCAATATTATTAAATCTTTCAAATTTTCTAATTTACAAAATGTAAACTTTACATTAAAATTAGTTAACATAAACAAAAGTGAGGAGGCAATTATATGGATTGGACTCAATTAGCACAACGAGTTATTAAAGGGGAAGAAATTACTGATCAGGAGGCATTGTCTATACTGGAATGCCCGGATGAGGACTTATTACAGTTGCTTCATGGAGCATTTCAAGTGCGCAAGCATTTCTATGGCACTAAAGTAAAATTAAATATGATCATGAACGCGAAATCAGGAAACTGTAGTGAAAACTGCGGATATTGCTCTCAATCTTCGGTTTCTGATGCACCTATTGAAAAATACTATATGTTAGACAGAGAATCATTATTAAAGGGTGCTGAACAAGCAAATAAATTAAATGTAGGTACATACTGTATTGTTGCTAGTGGCCGTGGGCCAAGTGACCGAGAAGTAGATACTGTCGTTGAAACTGTTAAAGAAATTAAAGAGAATTACAATTTAAAAGTTTGTGCATGCCTTGGTATATTGAAGCCGGAACAAGCTAAAAGATTAAAGGATGCTGGTGTTGACAGATATAATCACAACCTCAACACATCAAGAGAACACCATGAATCCATTACAACCTCACATACTTTTGATGATCGAGTAAACACCGTAAATATGATCAAAGAAGCTGGGATTTCACCGTGCTCAGGTGTAATCGTAGGAATGAGAGAAACTAAAAATGACGTAATCAGTATGGC
>JAEWMK010000044.1 GCA_023457235.1 Bacillota bacterium | reverse complement strand
AAATCCTAGTGCCCCTGCAGGCAAAATTTCAATCGCTATACTGGCAAAAGCATTTTGGGGAACATCAAGATTCGGAATAAGTACAAATGCACACATTCCAATTATTGAAACTGTGACTGCATAAAGGAATGAATAGCCTCCTGCTGCAATCATGCCCGCACGTGAAACCTTTAAGCTCTTTGCTGTAAACAAGCGTTGCCAGACATCCTGTCCGACAACAATCCCTAGTGTATAAAGCAAAATACTCTTAGCAATATCCAAACCGCCCGTTGTGGAGACATCAAAATAACTAGACGGAATACTCGCCTGAAGCCCCGCCAATCCTCCAACCTTACTTAAACTCAACGGAAGCATGATGAAGAAAATACCAATCGTCATAACGGAAAACTGGACGATATCTGTCATGGTTACGGACCACATTCCGCCCAACACGGTATAGAATAAAACGATTCCTCCCGCAACTAAAATCGAGACTATCACATTCCAGCCGACCCAAACATTGATAACGCTTCCAATTGCGATAATCTGCGTAACCGTTAACATTGTTGTGTAAGTGGCAGAAACCAGAGAACTAATAATGCGTGCTTCAACATTAAATCGATTTTCGAGCATCTCACCTATTGTTAATATGCGTAGCTTGAATATTTTTTTTGCCAAAAAGATACTAATGATTACCATTCCTAGGCCTTGGGCAGTAACAAACCACATTCCGGACAGTCCAAACTGATAACCTAATTTAGCTGTACCAATTGTAGCGGCTCCACCAAGCGTTAATGCCGCCAAACAAGCTGTAAACATTGGAAAGTTTAAATTTCTCCCCGCCACTGCGTAATCCTCAGTTGTTTTTGCCCTTTTCATCCCAATTACACCTACAAGTGCGATGACGACAAAATAACCAATAATAATAGAAACATCAATTGTGTTCATAAAAAACCCCTCTCTTTTGATTAATATAAAGCTAAGTTGAAATATAAAATTTCTGTATTATTTGAATCTTACCACTTACCTTTATCTACAATAAGTGCCTTTTTTAAAGAATTAGTTCACTTTTCTTTGGCAAAAGGCTTCGGATCGCTTTTGACCAAGGCATATACTGTTTTTAAAAGCGAAGTAAACGTTACTTTACTGACATCTATCGTTCAACTACACCATCTTGAACACGGGGATGTTTCTCTTGGTCCAAAATACAAAAATAGAAAATGGAACACCAGCCCTCCAGCGTTCCATTTTATAAATGATCTATTATTCTTATTAGACTAATTGCAGTTCTTTTTCCTTTTCTTTTTCAGCTTCTACTACATTTCCGGCTACTTTTACATTTACTAACTCTTTAACTTGTTCTACTTCTTTTACCTGTGCAATTGTTTTGGCTTGAAATTCATTATTTACATAGACAACATGTTTCTCGTTGAATTGTCTTGGTGATGTTAAACCAGCAGCCGCTGCCAACATGAACAATTCCTCGCGAAGAGTAGTCATATAATTCGTTACCCGGTATCTCTTTTCCTCTATGACTAGGGCTTTTTGAAGCTTAGGATCTGTTGTTGCTACACCTACAGGACATTCGTTGGAATGACACTTTTGCGCCCCAATACAGCCGACCGAAATCATAAGTCCTCGTGCAATTTGGATAATATCCGCACCTAGTGCCAAGGCTGTTGCAATCTTATCAGGTGAGAATAGTTTACCACTCGCAATAACAGTAACTTTGTCACGCATTTTGTATTTCTTCAATACTCGTTGTGCAATCATTAACGCTGGTCTAATAGGAAGACCTACGGAATCTGCCATTGATTGGTATGTTGCCCCTGTTCCGCCTTCACCGCCATCAATCGTAATAAAATCAGGATGGCGTTTTGTCTTAGCCATAAAAGCAACAAATTCCTCGAATGTTTCTTCACTGCCAATAACAAGTTTTATACCTACTGGTTTTTCGGTAACATTTCTTATATGTTCAATGAAATCCATCATTGAATTCAAATCATCAAACTCTTCAAAACGGTTTAGCGAGTCGATCGTTTTATATGGCTCAACTCCACGAATCTGAGCAATTTCAGGTGTAACCTTTGCACCTTCAATGTGACCACCGCGAATTTTCGCTCCTTGCCCAAGCTTTAATTCAAAAGCTTTTATTTGTGGGTTACTAGCTTTTTTACGTAGTTCATCAAAAGAAAATGAACCATCCTTTTGTCTAAATCCAAACTTAGCTGGTCCAATTTGGCAAACGATATCTGCTCCACCTTTTAAATGATACGGTGAGACACCGCCCTCGCCGGTATTCATATAGGCACTAGCATCTTTTAATCCATAAGATAAAGCGGTAATAGCGTGGTCACCTAATGCACCGTAGCTCATGCCACTCATTGCCACGGGACTTTTTACTTTAAAAGGATAGCGACAAGTATCTTTTCCGATAATGATTGCCTCCCGCTCCGTATACAACCATGGTTTAATTTGAGTCTCTTCACGGTGTTCATGTCGAGAGAATAATGTATCTTTATCTTCAACATATTTTTGTGTATCGATTAACTTCTTATTATCTGCCTCTAAGTCAGAAATTTGTTTTGCAAAAAAAGCATTTCGGATATAAAAACCCGGCTTATCAAAATCTCGTTTACTTCCAAATGCAATAATGGTTTTGGCATATTTTCCTGCCCTTACTATAAATTGAAAATCCAGTCGAGAAAAAGGCTTCGCTTCATGATCCCCTTCAAAGAAATACTGCCTTAACTCGGGACCGATATGTTCAGAAATATAGCGAATACGAGAAAGCACTGGGAAATTTCTTTTAATTGAATGTTGGGTTTGTGACAAATCTTTTTTTCTCATAACCCAATAATAAATAAGACCAAAAATAACTGATGCTAATAAAACAATTAATAGGGATGAAACCCCAAGAATAACAAATAAATTAATGTTTTCCATCACATTTTCCTCCTTGGCTATCTATCAAATGATCATTCTTTATTCCCTAAAAAGTGCATCCAATATACGCCTCTTGATAGCCAATGAAATTATAATACCAACCTATAAATGTTACACACAGTGACAGTTCTGTCGTAATAAAACTAAGAAATAAAAATTGGAACATGGGACCGGTTCCCATATTCCACCATGTTCCAAGTTTGCCTTTTGATGTATAAAGCATGATGCTATTACTATCATCCTCTTTTGTTCAGCATCGGCATTTTTACATGTTTTTCTTTTGCTGTTTTAATCGCAATATCATAACCAGCATCTGCGTGGCGAACCCTTTACATGGTTAATTCGTTCCCTCTACGTGCTCTGATATTCATTTTCATCATATTTTATCTCCCTCTTAATAATTTAGAATAATACGTGCCGTTAAAGCGGTTACACCAAATGTAATGATAAGTGAAATCCAAAAAAACTCTGTCCAATATTCCATAATATTAAGCGTATTGGCCATTACAACCATGAATATAACAGATACTGTTGAAAATCCTGTTGCAATAATGGCAGCCTCACGAATAGTATACTTCCCTTGTTTGAATACTCGATTAGTTAGCAACAGTCCGACAGAATAGCTTCCTACAAAAGATGCTACTGGGAACGATGTAGATAAGTAGTTCAGAATATGATCGATTAGAATAGAAGATTTACCATTCCATTCAAATGTCACAAAAAAACTAAAAATTCCAATTAGCTACATATAGTCATTTTAATTGGAGTTACGGCCTGATTTGAGCTTCCTAATATATTCGTTTGATAACTGCTCTGCTTTATTCGACATGTGTACTCCCCCCTTGCCGTATATTAATTATTTTAATAATTAATCTCTTTAGGAAACATAGAATAAACAATAGCAAAAAGGTAATTACATATGGTTTTTACTGAATCTTGTTTATTTCATAGAAAAAATATAACGTTCCTTACTTTTATAAGATGATGATTCGTAAGCTTGCAAAGAATTTTTATAAAGTATCATCAACTTTTTTCATCATTGTGCCTGAGATTTGACAACTTTATATTATTGGTTAAAAAACAATAAAATGGAACACGAGAGCCATCCCGTGTTCCATTTTTATATAGATCTATTATTCTTATTAGACTAATTGTAGTTCTTTTTCCTTTTCTTTTTCAGCTTCGACTACTTTTTCCACTACTTTTACATTTACTAACTCTTTAACTTTTTCTACTTCTTTTACCTGTGCAATTGATTTTGCTTGGAACTCACTATCTACATAAACAACGTGCTTCTCATTGAATTGTCTTGGTGAAGTTAAGCCAGCAGCTGCTGCTAACATGAACAATTCTTCGCGAAGGGTAGTCATATAGTTTGTTACACGGTATCTCTTTTCATCGATAACTAGAGCTTTTTGCAACTTAGGATCAGTTGTTGCTACACCAACAGGACATTCATTGGAGTGACACTTTTGCGCTCCGATACAGCCCACTGATATCATAAGTCCTCTTGCGATTTGAATAACATCTGCCCCCAGTGCTAGAGCAATCGCAATTTTATCAGGGGAGAATAACTTGCCGCTTGCGATAATGGTTACTTTGTCGCGCATTTTGTATTTCTTCAATAC
>JAEWMK010000043.1 GCA_023457235.1 Bacillota bacterium | reverse complement strand
CAAGCACCCGCTTAGCGACGTACAAACTGGAGCGCATCGACTGAGATAAAGGATATCCGGCGATGAACGAAGTGATTCATCTCCTGTTGACTTATCGTAGGGAGATGAGTGAAGTTTACGAGTCGCTAGGCGCTGGAGCTGGACAAAAAGATAAAACAAGGCGCGAGATGTTCGTGCCTTGTTTTACACTATTCATACCAATTAGTGAAATTGGTTATAATAGACTGAGAAATAAAGGGAAGGAGGCAAGTAAGAGCGTTAGTAATTGGTCAATTTTTTAGAAAGATACATATACATAATTTAAGACAATACATATTTTTCTGAGGTATTTTATTACCAGTTTTGTATCAACATGTGATAAAATCTCAGTACATAATTAATTGGAAAAGACAAATAAAAAGTTGGCAGCTCAGAATTAGACTGATCGGTTATGAAATAAAGTAAGGGGTGAGTATATGTTTAAATTTAATGATGAAAAAGGGCAATTGAAATGCTCCTTCTGCGGGAAAACACAAGACCAAGTTCGAAAGCTTGTGGCTGGCCCGGGTGTATATATATGTGATGAGTGTATTGAATTATGTACAGAGATTGTTGAGGAAGAGCTTGGCACAGAAGAAGAAGTTGAATTTAAAGATGTGCCAAAGCCAAAGGAAATTCGTGAAATTCTTAATGATTATGTTATCGGTCAGGAAGCCGCTAAAAAGTCATTATCTGTAGCAGTATATAACCATTACAAGCGAATTAACTCAAACAGTAAAATTGATGATGTTGAACTTTCTAAAAGTAATATCGTTATGATTGGACCAACTGGTAGCGGTAAAACTTTACTAGCTCAAACATTAGCGAGAATCTTAAATGTACCATTTGCGATTGCAGATGCTACGTCTTTAACAGAAGCTGGTTATGTTGGTGAAGATGTTGAGAACATTTTGTTAAAATTAATTCAAGCAGCTGATTATGATGTAGAAAAAGCTGAAAAAGGCATCATTTATATTGATGAAATTGATAAAGTGGCCCGCAAATCAGAGAATCCATCGATTACCCGTGATGTTTCTGGTGAAGGGGTACAGCAAGCGCTATTGAAAATTTTAGAAGGTACTGTTGCGAGCGTGCCTCCACAAGGTGGACGAAAACATCCGCATCAAGAATTTATTCAAATCGATACAACGAATATTTTATTCATTTGTGGTGGAGCATTTGACGGCATCGAATCCATTATCAAGAGACGCCTTGGTAAAAAAGTAATTGGTTTTGGAACGGATGCAAAACAAGAAGATCTTCCACAAAAGGATCTTTTAACAAAAGTATTACCTGAAGACTTGCTTCGTTTTGGATTAATTCCAGAATTTATCGGCCGTTTGCCTGTAATTGCGACATTAGAGCAATTAGATGAAGACGCATTGGTTGAAATTCTGACAAAGCCTAAAAATGCATTAATTAAGCAATATCAAAAAATGCTCGAGTTAGATAATGTAGAGCTTGAATTTGAAAATGAGGCATTAGTTGAAATTGCGAAACGTGCCATTGAAAGAAAAACGGGAGCACGTGGACTGCGCTCCATTATCGAAGGAATCATGCTTGATGTTATGTATGATCTTCCATCAAGAGATGATATCGCTAAGTGTACAATAACGGCTGCAACTGTTCGTGAAGAGGAAGGCGCTCGTCTTCATCTGAAAAATGGCAAGGTCGTAGAATTTGAAAATAAAAAAGAAACACCACGTGAAACTGCATAATGAATTAAGAATTCAAAGAGGTTGTCTAAATATGACAGCCTCTTTTTTAGCGCTTACAGCTTCCGTATTTTTCCATGTGAAAGTTGTTTATTGAACCCATTGCACGGAAATACTAGCAATTATGTATCTATACAAAATACATAGTACATCATGTGCAGGAGGTAAAACATGGATTGGACATCAATTGCATTGTTCGTTCAACTTTTCTTTGGGATCATAATCGGACTATACTTCTGGAACCTCTTACGTAATCAAAGGACTCAAAAAGTATCAATTGATAGAGAATCAAAAAAAGAGATGGAAGAGCTTCAGAAAATGCGTTCCATATCATTATCTGAACCGCTTGCAGAAAAAGTAAGACCGACAACGTTCAAAGATGTAATTGGACAGGAAGACGGAATAAGGGCATTACGGGCCGCGATCTGTGGTCCAAATCCGCAGCATGTCATTATTTATGGGCCCCCAGGAGTTGGGAAAACAGCAGCAGCGCGTTTAGTTTTAGAAGAAGCAAAAAAACAAAAACAAACACCATTTAAGTCAGATGCTGTCTTTATTGAATTAGATGCCACTACTGCACGTTTTGATGAAAGAGGAATTGCCGATCCGCTTATCGGTTCTGTACATGATCCGATTTATCAAGGGGCTGGTGCTATGGGGCAAGCAGGTATTCCGCAGCCGAAACAAGGGGCAGTTACGAACGCGCATGGTGGTATATTATTTATTGATGAAATCGGTGAACTTCATCCTATTCAAATGAACAAGCTCTTAAAGGTACTTGAAGATCGCAAGGTCTTTTTAGAAAGCGCTTATTATAGTGCGGAAAATCCACAAATACCAGCTCATATCCATGATATTTTTAAAAATGGGTTGCCAGCAGACTTTAGAATGATTGGTGCAACAACAAGAACACCGGAAGAAATCCCGCCGGCCATTCGCTCAAGATGCATGGAAGTATTTTTCCGTGAACTGGATCCTGAAGAAATTGCCAAGGTCGCAAGAAATGCTGCCAATAAAATAAAAATGGAAGTATCAGAAAACGGTATTGAAATCGTTTCAAGGTATACAAAAAATGGCAGAGAAGCTGTTAATTTAATGCAAATTGCAGCAGGACTAGCCATATCTGAAAATAAACAGGACATTTCTGAAAGGGAAATCGAATGGGTAGTTCATTCAAGCCAGTTGTCTCCTCGCTACGAAAAGAAAATTCATGAGGAGCCTAAAGTGGGGCTCGTGAATGGACTGGCAGTTTTCGGACCTAATATGGGAGCATTGCTAGAAATTGAAGTTTCCGTCATTCCGGCCCAAGAAAAGGGATCCATAAATATTACGGGAATTGTCGAAGAAGAAAGCATCGGAAATCAAGGGAAATCGATTCGACGTAAGAGCATGGCGAAGGGATCAATTGAAAATGTCGTGACTGTATTACGTTCTATGGGTGTGAAAGCTTCAGATTATGATATCCATGTAAATTTCCCAGGCGGTGTTCCTGTTGACGGACCTTCTGCAGGAGTTGCAATGGCAACCGCGATTTTTTCTGCTATACATAAGCTAACGGTTGATAATACTGTAGCTTTTACTGGCGAAATAAGTGTCCATGGGAATGTGAAGCCGGTTGGAGGAGTTGTCGCCAAAGTAAGGGCTGCTCAAAAGGCAGGGGCCAAAAAAGTATTTATTCCGAAAGAAAATTATCAAACCATTCTTGATGAAATTGATGGAATAGAAGTTATTCCCGTTATCCATTTGAATGAAGTATTTTCAAATGTATTTCCACACTTCTATGGAGGTGAGGAAGAGCTGTACAACGAAGCTATTCCTGCTTCCAGCACTGAGCTTAATCCACCGCCAGCGTCTGTATAACTTTATTCAGCTAAACTGAATAAAGTTATAGCCTCCGGCGAGCCTTGCGATTTTCAGAGGTAGTTTTTCGAGCATAAGATCAAAGACTAAGAACGCCACATCCTGTGGCAACGTCTTTGTGACCCACTTCCTGTGGGCCTAAAAAATCTGGGCGCAAATACGCCAAGGCGAATTTGGTATATGTTTGCAAAGGGGTTGCCAAGAGATGTCATTATTACTGACCCCTCAATGGCGCCCCGTACCATTTTTGCGTATTTTTACCTATAATCACTAACATATCAATAGACAAGAGTTATTTAAATAAGATAGAATTGTTAAAAGGCATAACTTTATTCAGTAAAATGGGCGCAAATATGCCAGGGCGCATTTGATATATGGAGGTAACTTTAGGATATGACGAATAATAAAGAGATGATCGTCCCCCTCCTTCCGTTGCGTGGTTTACTTGTATATCCAACGATGGTACTTCATTTGGATGTCGGACGAGAAAAGTCAGTACAGGCACTTGAAAAGGCTATGGTAGATGAACATTTAATTTGTCTTGCCACACAAAAAGAAGTAGGTGTTAATGACCCGTCGGAAGAAGATATTTTTGAAGTGGGAACCCTTTCAAAAGTAAAACAAATGCTTAAGCTTCCGAATGGAACGATTCGCGTACTTGTTGAAGGAATAAGCAGAGCAAGGATTTTACAGTATATTGATGAAGAAGATACATTTTTAGTACAGATTGAACAAATCCTGGAGTCCGAGGAAGCAAATTCAGAAGAACGTGCGTTAATGAGGACTTTACTTAGCCAATTCGAACAATACATAAAACTTTCAAAAAAAATCACTGCTGAAACATACGCATCTGTTGCTGATATAGAAGGACCGGGGAGAATGGCGGACATAATTGCTTCCCACTTATCTTTAAAAATAAAAGAAAAACAAGAAATTTTAGAGACATTAGATGTAAAAGAACGTCTCGAAAAAATGATTGTATTAATAAACAATGAAAAAGAAATTTTAAATTTAGAAAAGAAAATCGGGCAGCGTGTAAAACGTTCGATTGAACGTACACAAAAGGAATATTATCTCCGTGAACAAATGAAGGCGATTCAGAAGGAATTAGGGGATAAAGAAGGAAAAACAGGCGAGGTTGAAACGTTTAGGGATAAAATTGAGCAAGCCGGGATGCCTGAGCGGGTAAAAGAAACAGCTTTAAAAGAAGTGGATCGGTTTGAAAAAGTACCGGCCAGTTCAGCAGAAAGTTCCGTTATCCGCAATTATATTGATTGGCTATTAGCACTTCCATGGCATAAGGAAACGACCGATAACCTCGATATTAAAAATGCCGAAAATGTATTGGATGCAGATCATTACGGCCTTGAGAAGGTTAAGGAACGTGTCTTAGAATACTTAGCTGTTCAAAAGCTAACAAAATCATTAAAAGGCCCAATTCTGTGTCTAGTAGGCCCTCCAGGGGTGGGTAAAACATCATTAGCGCGATCTATCTCTAAAGCATTAGGAAGAAATTTCGTCAGGGTATCACTTGGTGGTGTTCGTGATGAAGCAGAAATTCGCGGTCATCGTCGGACATATGTTGGTGCGATGCCAGGAAGAATTATTCAGGGTATGAAAAAAGCAGGAACGATCAATCCATTGTTCCTTCTTGATGAAATTGACAAAATGTCAAGTGACTTTCGCGGTGACCCATCTTCGGCAATGCTGGAGGTGCTGGATCCAGAGCAAAATGCGAACTTTAGTGATCACTATATTGAAGAAACCTATGATCTTTCAAAAGTTATGTTCATTGCGACAGCAAATAACATTGGTACTATCCCAGGTCCATTATTAGATCGTATGGAAGTGATCTCAATTGCTGGTTACACTGAGGTTGAAAAACTTCATATTGCCAAGGATCATCTCCTACCTAAACAAGTCAAAGCCCATGGACTTGAGAAAGGTAAATTACAAATCCGTGATGAAGCTTTAATAAAGGTTATTCGTACATATACACGGGAGGCCGGTGTCCGAAGCCTAGAACGGCAAATTGCCAATTTATGTAGAAAAGCAGCCAAAATTATCGTAACTGAAGACCGAAAAAGAATTATTATTACCGAAAAAATCCTTGAAGAATTTCTTGGGAAACCACGTTTCCGCTTTGGGCAGGCAGAAATTCAAGACCAAGTAGGAGCTGCGACAGGCTTAGCCTATACAACAGCCGGCGGTGATACTTTAGCGATTGAAGTATCTGTCGTTCCCGGAAAAGGGAAATTGACCTTAACCGGAAAGCTGGGTGAAGTTATGAAGGAATCTGCTCAGGCTGCATTCAGTTATATTCGTTCAAGAGCGAAGGAATTAAATATTGACCCTGAATTCCATGAAAAGAACGATATTCATATTCACGTTCCGGAGGGGGCTATTCCTAAGGATGGGCCGTCCGCTGGAATAACGATGGCTACGGCGCTCGTTTCGGCATTAACCGGCCGTGCTGTTCGAAAAGAGGTCGGTATGACCGGTGAAATCACCCTTAGAGGTCGAGTACTTCCTATTGGTGGTTTAAAGGAAAAATCATTGGCTGCCCATCGTGCCGGGTTAAAAACGATTATTATCCCTAAAGAAAATGAAAAAGACCTCGAAGATATCCCTGAAAGTGTAAGAGAGGATCTTATATATATACCGGTTGAACATTTAGATGAAGTGTTAGAACACGCTTTAACAGGAGAGGGAAAATGAAAGTAACAAAAGCAGAGATTGTCATCAGCGCTGTCAAGCCTGAACAATATCCAACCGACCCATGGCCCCATTTTGCGTTGGCAGGTCGTTCGAATGTTGGCAAGTCATCATTCATTAATAAAATGCTGAACCGAAAAAATTTAGCTAGGACTTCTTCCAAGCCAGGAAAAACACAAACATTAAACTTCTATAACATTAATGATATTTTTTATTTTGTCGATGTTCCTGGATATGGTTTTGCGAAGGTTTCGAAAAAGGACCGGGAAGCTTGGGGAAAAATGATTGAAACATATCTAACTACAAGTGAAAATCTCCGAGCCGTAATTCAAATCATTGATATCCGGCATAAACCTACGGAAGATGATAAACTAATGTATAATTTTTGCAAGCATTACGAAATACCGGTCATTATTATCGCTACAAAAGCTGATAAAATTCCAAAAGGCAAATGGGATAAGCATTTAAAAGTAATAAAAGAAACGCTGAATATTGATCCGAATGATCCGATTGTTATTTTTTCGTCCGAAACGGGAAAAGGAAAAGATGAAGCATGGTCGGTCATACAGCGATATATGTAATTAATGGGACAGGGGGCGAGGCTCCTTGTCCTTTTTTTGCAACATCTGAGCCAGAGAACCCGACCCTGTGTCCCACTGGGGCGCTCAAAATAGTCCGATAGACTTGATTAATCTTGATTATATTTGGTAAGATGGTTAGTAGGAGTAAAGTTATGTCGATTATTGACTTTCATATACTGTTCATATTTTATCAAAAGTAAAATCATATTTTTATGTTATTATTTATATATTGAAATTTTTTCGACAAGAAACTACATGAAGTAGTTTTAACTTTATTCAGCATATGTCCATGCTGAATAAAGTTATGCCTCTGGCGGATGCCTCAGATTTTCAGAGGAAATTTTTCGAGCATAAGATCAAAGACTAAGAACGCCACATCCTGTGGCAACGTCTTTGTGACCCACTTCCTGTGGGCCTAAAAAATCTGGGCACAAATACGCCAAGGCATATTTGATTATATTAGCGGGGTGGAGTAGTAATGCATGTTCTTAAAGTCGGTTTAAATTATAAAACGGCCCCAGTGGAGATTAGAGAAAAGCTAACATTTGATCTTTCTACTGTTCGCGAGGCCCACATCAAACTAAGGGAGCAAAAAAGCGTACTTGAAGATGTGATCATTTCTACTTGTAACCGAACTGAGATTTATGCTGTGGTAGAGCAAATTCATACCGGCAGATATTATATTATGGCGTTTTTAGCAAATTGGTTCAATTGTGAGATTGATGAAATTGCCCCATATTTATCTATAGATGAAAATGATGAAGCGATTGAACATCTATTTCGTGTGACATGTGGATTAGATTCAATGGTATTAGGGGAAACTCAAATTCTAGGACAGGTCCGTGATAACTTTTTACTTGCACAAGAGGAAAAAACAACAGGGACGATTTTTAATGAATTATTTAAGCAAGCGATTACTCTTGCAAAAAAAGCTCATAATGAAACTGAGATCGGTGAAAATGCAGTTTCAGTCAGCTACGCAGCGGTAGAGCTTGCTAAGAAGATTTTCGGAAGCCTTGAAAATAAACATGTTGTTATCGTTGGTGCTGGTAAAATGGGTGAACTGGCTGCGAAAAACCTTCACGGTAGTGGTGCAGTAAATATCACCGTTATTAATCGTACATTTGAAAAAGCAATAGAACTTGCTCACCGCTTTAACGGTAAGGCTCGTTCAATTGACGAATTAAGTCAAGCGCTTGTAGATGCTGATATTTTAATAAGTTCAACAGGTTCCAAGGATTTTGTTATCACAAAACAAATGATGGCAAAGGTTGAGAAACAGCGTAAAGGCCGTCCTTTATTTATGGTTGACATTGCGGTACCACGTGACCTTGATCCTTTACTTGATGAACTTGAGAGTGTTTTCTTATATGACATTGATGATCTCCAAGGTGTAGTCGATGCCAATTTAGCGGAACGTGAGAAAGCAGCCGAGACTATTGGGAAAATGATAGAATTGCAAATGGCTGAATTTCAAGCTTGGCTTGGTACTTTAGGAGTAGTTCCGATTATATCAGCCCTTAGAAAACGGGCGCTAGCCATTCAGGCTGAAACAATGGAAAGCATTGAAAGAAAAATGCCTAACCTAACTGAGCGGGAAAAGAGATTGTTAAATAAACATACAAAGAGCATCATCAATCAATTAATTCGAGAACCGATTAACAGTGCAAAAGAACTTGCTGCGGAGCCAAATGCGGAAGAATCTTTAAAGCTGTTTATGAAGATTTTTAATATTGAAGAAGAGGTTCAAGAAGAAATAGAGGCTCAGCAAAAGCAGGAAAAAGTCGTTATACCCATCGAACGAGAAAGACAATGGGCATATTCAGTAAAGAATGTCTAGAGAGGATTCAATGGTATGGCTACCTTTCAATTTGGCTGGATATACGACGTAACCATCATATTATATGCCTGTAGTGTTTTGGGCTATTTTATAGATTTTTTGCAGAACAACCGGAAGGCCAATAAAATCGCCTTCTGGTTGCTTGCTATTGTATGGATTTTGCAATCTGTTTTTTTAGTTACCATAATGATTGAAATGGGACGTTTTCCAATACTGACGATAACGGAGGGTCTTTATTTCTATGCGTGGGTACTAGTTACTTTTTCGCTTATTATAAACAAAGTATTTCGTGTTGATTTTATCGTCTTTTTTACAAATGTATTAGGCTTTATTATTATGGCGCTACATTTATTTGCTCCTGTAGATTATAAGTCCGATGTCTTAGCAATGCAGCTCATTTCTGAACTTTTAATCATCCACATCACGCTCGCAATTATTTCATATGGTGCATTTTCACTATCAGCTATATTTTCCATGATGTATATGCTTCAATATCATATGATTAAGAGAAAAAAATGGAGTCAGCGCCTGCGGAGATTAGGTGATTTAACAAAGTTGGATCGACTTTCCTACACTCTTAATATGGGTGGAGTACCGATTCTTTTAACATCCTTAATTTTAGGTTTAGTTTGGGCTTATATATCTCTTGAAGACTTTAAGTGGTATGATTTCAAGGTTGTTGGTTCATTCAGTGTTTTAATAGCATATAGTATCTACTTATATGTTCGTATTGCTAAAGGGATTCAAGGAAAAGCAATTGTTTTATGGAATCTTGCTGCTTTTCTCATCCTTTTAATCAACTTTTTTTTATTTGGAAGTCTGTCCAGTTTCCACTTTTGGTACGGATAACAGTAAATAAATATAGTAAGATGGTAGACATAGATGGAGGTTATTTTACATAATGAGAAAAATCATTGTAGGTTCGAGGCAGAGTAAGCTAGCTTTAACACAGACAAACTGGTTTATCGAGCAACTGAAAGGTTTAGGACTTCCGTTTGAATTTGAAGTTAAAAAGATCGTAACAAAAGGTGACAAAATATTAGACGTTACCCTATCGAAGGTAGGTGGCAAAGGTCTTTTCGTTAAAGAAATTGAGCAGGCCATGCTAGATAAAGAAATTGATATGGCCGTTCATAGTATGAAGGATATGCCTGC
>JAEWMK010000042.1 GCA_023457235.1 Bacillota bacterium | reverse complement strand
ATATTCACCGGAATCAATTTTGTTTATTAATTCATCTACTTTAGCTTGTCTTTCGGTTTCGATTCGGCTACCTTTTTGCAACTCCATTGCTTCCGTTGAAATTTGAATTTGGTCTGTACTTGTTGGCTTTTGTAATTGATCCATTTTTTCTATTTGTTTTTTGTATGGATTCATATTTACAGGACCAAAATTATTTATTTTCAAAACCGTTCACCTCTTTCACAACAATACCTTTTCTTTATTATCGGCAATTTTTCTTAAAAGTTTACTGATGAGGTCTAGTTACAGTTATTACTCTGTGAAATAGGTCCTTTTTTCTCTTTCTGCAATTTGTCGTTTCCGTTCTTCCTCATATTCATGTTGTTTTAAGTCTGCTTCCAGATTGCCGGCACAGTTGGGGCAAAGCTTGCCTGATTGAATAACCGTGCCACAACGCTCACATGGATAACCTAAGTTTGGAAACTGTGTTGTTTTTAGACGTCCCTCTTTTACATAACGCATAATGGTTTCCTCAGGAACACCTGTTGCTTCCACTATTTGCATCATCGTAGCCGTGCGATTTTGGCGCTTTTTAATAAATTCGTATACTTTATCAAATAATTGATCATCTTCTTTTCGGCATGCATCACACATTCCACGAAGATTTTTGACATATATGCGACCACATTTCGGACAATTATCTAGTTCTGGCATAGTTAGTTTTCCTCCTTGAGACGGTTCTTTTCATATATTTATTATATCGTCAAGGGGGTGGAATGTATTTAGCCTTTTTATTAGCTTCTAGCCAATGTTAGTGATTTTATTGAATTTGGCGAGAGAGGTTGGAGTACTTTTGCTATTTGTCTTAATGTTGTGCCAGTGGTGTAGATGTCATCTATGATGAGGAGATTTTTGTTTTTGTATTGGGCTGAGTTGATATCGGCCTTAAGATGGAACGGCGAATCTGTTAGTAGCCTTTCTGAGCGTTTCTTTTTGCTTTGTTTTTCGGTATGGGTGCGTTCGAGTATTTTTTCTAGTGGTTGTTGGCTTAGAAGACTTGCTAAGGATTGTGCTTGGTTAAATCCTCTTTCATATAGGCGTTCTGGGCTTATTGGGACTGGTATTATGATCGGTGGATTTTTTTGATCAAATGTTTGTTTAAATTTCGTTTGCATTGGTTCGGTGAAGATTTTGACTAGTTCATGGTCACCTCGAAATTTAAATTGGGCAAGCAAGTCTTTAAGAAAATCATTGTAATGAAAGATCGATATATTTTGGGTAAGGAACCCTTGCCATTCAGGATTCTGTTCCCAATTGTAGCAGTCAGTGCAAAGGTCTTGTTTGCGAAATTTTGGGTCTAGTTTGGAAAAAGGTCGACTGCAGATTCGGCATTGTTCACCCGAAATTGTTTCTAGTTTTTGATTACATTGGTGGCAGATTTGAGTCTGGGTGTTCCTGCTTGATAACGAGAATAGCGAACTCCAAGTGATCACTTCAGTGATTGGTTGATGGCAGATTAAACAGTTCATATTTTAAAATCTCCTCGAGTTAATCAAGTAAACCTAAACTCCTACCTTGTTTATTCATTCTTAAAATTTGCATTCGAGCATCGTTCATTGCTTTTGTCTTTCCGTAATGAAAAAAGATGACCTCACCTGCTGGATATTTAGGGCTGCGCCCCACTCTTCCGGCTATTTGGACAAGGGCACTTTCGGTAAAAATATCATCTTCAGCTCCGAGCACCGCAACATCTGTATTAGGCACTGTTACTCCTCGTTCTAGGATTGTTGTTGTGACCAGAATGGGGAGCGTTCCTTCAGGGAAAGCTTGGAGTTTTTCTTTACGTTTTGGATCTTCGGAATGGACACCTTCGATGCAAGGGTTGATCTTTTTCAAGATGGGTACGACCTCATTTAATGTTGTGATATGTGGGACAAACAGAAAAGCTTGCTTATTATTCAGTAGATGGTTTGTGATCCAGTTCTTAAGATTTGAAGGAATTTCATGTTTCTTTTTGAGTCGATTTTTCCAATTGCCGCACCAGCGAAAGGTTGGTACCGGCAGTGGTTGACGATGATACCGGGCAGGAATTGTAACGGTTTGTATTTGGCCTTTTTTGGACTTTTGTTTGAATTCTGCACTTGGAGTGGCAGTAAGATAGATCAACGCTGATTTTTCTTTTTTTGCTTGTTGGACAGCATATTGTAGTGATGCGTCTGCAGAAAAGGGAAAGGCATCTACTTCATCGATGATAATCACGTCATAGTTTTTGTAGTATCTAAGGAGTTGATGTGTCGTGGATATTGTTAGTTGAGCTGTTTTGCTGCGATCTTCACCGCCACCATATAATGATATTAAAGTTGTATTAGGAAAGGCCTGCTTAAGACGTGGCGTCAGTTCATGGACGACATCTTTTCGTGGTGTTGTAATGCAAACTTGTTTCCCTTGTTGAAGTGCTGTTTTTATACCTTGGAAAAGCACCTCGGTTTTTCCAGAGCCACACACGGCCCAGACTAGCAAATCCTCGTTGTTGTGGATCGCTTCGATCACTTTGTCTGAGGCGGCTTGCTGCCCAGGTGAAAGCTGACCTGACCAGTTTAAAACTGAATGGCAATGGGCCGTTTTTGGTGAAGATGGACCTGCCCATGTAATAAGCGGTGTGCATTGACTGATCCGCCCCATCATAATACAGTTTCTACAATAGTTGCAGCTTTGTTCTTTGCAACGGGCACAATGAAATGATCCGAATAAATGTTGATTTTGGTTGCCACATCGTTGACAGATGAATTGTTTTTTGGGGTTTGTTAAGATTCCGTGGTGGTATTGGATATAGCCATTGAGATAGTGTTGATGAATTTCTGAGATTGGAAAAGGGAGTTCATCTAGTAGTAGTCTTTTGCCTTGAAGATGTTGTTGAAGTTCTTGGGAGTATTGAAATTCTTCATTTAATTTTTGTGGTAGTAGATTTGCTATTTTGTAGATTGTTTGGAAAGTTTGTTCGTTTTGAGTATCCTTTGAAACTAATATTTCCGGGTGCAGTACCTGGACATTATTCTGATTGTGTATCGTAAATCTCATCCTATCAACACCTTTCATTATAATCATAGGCACTAACAGCAAAAATTTGTCAGTGCCCTATTTTTTATACCAGCCTAATCCTATTGCACCTTCACCTAAATGAGTACCGATTACCGCACCAAAGTAGCTAATATCGATTTCTACATTTTTATATTCAGATTGAATTTGATTTTTCAATTCCTCAACTATATCTAGTCTATTTGCATGAATTAACGAAGCTTTTATTGGTACTCCAGCTTCTGCATCTTCATTGAATAACTCCAGAATACGTTTTATTGCTTTCTTGTGTGTACGGATTTTTTCAAAAGGAACTATTTTTGTATCTTCAAAATGCAAGATTGGCTTTACTTGAAGAAGACTTCCTATTAATGCTTGAGCACCATTTAGTCGACCCCCACGCTGTAAATGAGCTAAATCGTCAACCATGAAATAAGCACGCATCGATTTTTTCATTTCATTCAGACGGTCCAAAATCTCTTTTGGATCCTTCCCTTGAAGCGCCATTTGGGCTGCCTCAATTACATAAAATCCTTGCGGCATAGCACTGATTTCTGAGTCAAAGGAAAAAACTTGGATTTCATCAACCATTCCACCAGCTGTTACTGATGCTTGAAAAGTCCCACTGATTCCACTTGATAAATGAATCGAAATAACAGCTTCGTAACCCTGTTCAGCTAAATTTTTAAAAGTCTGTTCGAATAAACCTATCGCTGGTTGGGAAGTTTTCGGGAGTTCTGAGGCATTTCTAATTTTTTCATAAAAATCATTAGACGTCAATTCGAGTTCTTCTTGATAGGATTCTGTTCCGAAAATTACATTTAATGGGCATATTTCAATATGTAATTGCTCACGAAGATGTTTAGGAATGTATGCCGTACTATCCGTTACAATTGCAGTTTTCATTATGAATACCTTTCCTTATTGAAAGTATTGGGTGTTTTCCCCATTATTGTACATGAATTTAAAATGGATTTCATCTTTTACATACCGTTTGTCTAACGCTGGGAAGGAAGTTCCTACCAATAACATATAGATTTATATCTATATAAATAAAAAGAAATAGCCACCCTGCCCTGAGAAGTTAGGTGAGCTATTTCAGCAAAAATCCTATTTCTTTTAGCCGTTTATCATGCGGCATGTAGTTGCACAGTCAGGTGTTAACGCGCCTGACTCTATTTATTAGTTTGTTATTTCTAGTTATATTATACAATAAAAAGGTATATAAATTCAAATATTCAAATTTTCTAATGAAAAGAGTCATCCTTTTATGTGTAAATATTAATTAGCAAACCTTTAATTTCTCCCACCATACTTAAAATATCTAAGCTCTTTTTTTCTTTATCCAGGACGGCATTGGTGAGGTCGATCAGTTTTTTATCAACTTCTTTGACTATCTTATAGATTTTTGTACGACCACGGCGATTGAAACCACGACGTTCCTCTAGCTGTAACCCATTTTGGACAGCTTCATCCAAAAATTCTTTGACCATCTTTTTGTATTTTCGAAGTTCATCAACGGTTCTGGATTCCGAAAGAACTTTTCCTTGGTCTTCAATTTCTTGAACTAATTTTGTTAATTTTTCGTGGACCATTTCTTGACGATTT
>JAEWMK010000041.1 GCA_023457235.1 Bacillota bacterium | reverse complement strand
CTAACCCCGAGGCAGGATCGACCCAGCAAGGTGGAGGATCGCAGGAACCCACACACGAAACTATTACATTTAATGCACCGGATTTTATACAATCTCAAAATATTGCTAATGCTGTGATTGCAAAGACTATTACTTATGATATATTAGATTTCTTTGTCGTTTCTGAGGATTTTGCAAAAGACAAAGATTTTATTCGTTGGATTTATGATGCAACAAAAGACCGTGATATTAGGAGGGATACAAGACTTATTGTTACAAAAGAAATGGCAAATAAATTTATTGAAAATAATAAACCTAAACTTGAAACGAGAAGACATGAATATTTTGAAATAATGTTTAAGGATTCAATAAAAATAGGTTTAATACCTGATTCAACCATTCACAATTACTTTCGAATAACAGAGGCAGATGCAGATCTTTTTTTAACTGCCTATGCAACGACTGAGCAAGATGAAGATACTGCAGAACTAAATACTGACTCGGAGTTAATAGCCGGGAAATTAAAGGTAACCGGAAATACTAACCCAGCTCAATTTTTAGGATCCGCAGTTTTTAAGGAAGGAAAAATGATAGGGACATTAACTGTGGAGGAAACTCGCATTGCTCAATTAATGAATGCAACAATGGAAATGCCTAGTTTTTTAGCGTCTTTTCCTGATCCTTTTATGGAGGATTATTGGATTACTGCCCGCTATACACAACTAAATGACCCTAAAATAAAAGTTGATGTAACACAAAAACCTCCCAAAATACGAATAAACCTTCCCTTATTGGTTGAAGTTTTAACAGACCATAGCATGGTTAATTATGCCGAAAATAAAGATAAAAGAGATGAATTAAAGGAGCACATGAAAAAAAGGATTCAAGAACGTGTTGCTGCACTTATTAAAAGGACACAAGAGGAATTTGAAGGGCAACCATTTGGCTTTTCATTATCTGCACGAAAGCATTTTTTAACCATTCCGCTATGGGAAAAATATGATTGGATGAAATCATATCCGGATGCAGAAGTAGAAATTAGTGTAGCTATTACATTTGGTGAATTTGGGCGACAAAGTGAATTACCTAGTTATCAAAGGGTTCGTGATTAATAATGAAAATCTTTGTTTATGTGATGATGATTATCATATTCCTTTATACCGCTGGATTCTCAGTTGTGTTATGGAAGGAAAAAAATAAGATAGGATCAATCGTTGTGTTTACACTTGCATTAGTGGTGGTCGTTGCTCCTTTTTTTACAATTATTAAATAATACGATCAAAAGTTTACAAAAGACACTCACAAACATTGATTTTTCAACATTTGTGAGTGTGTCGATTTTTTAATATAAGATAATTGATAAATTTTCTAATCAATATATTCCAAATGATTGCATACATAAGTGAAAATGATAGATAAACTAAAATAATTAAAGGGGTTGAGACAGAACTAGTTAAATCTCCAAATACCGGAAAACCTAATAAAAAAGTGAGCAATATCATTCCTAAAAATAATAGTATGCTAGAAAACAATATCGAAACTAATATTCCCTTCCTATAAAGAAATGCTCCTATACCGATGCCAAGTAATCCGGTGGTAAAAAGCAGAATAATTGTTTCTTGTAAACTAACTAAAGCAAGAATTAACGCAGAAGAAAAATATACAGTTATTCCTAGTGAAATATTATAAAAAGCAGCTAATGCAATAGGTAGTGTACTTAATGGACTTAAAGCTAATCCTATAATAGGCAAAAATATAGGTGCCGACTGAAATATTACAGCTATTGAAGTTAATATACCGCCGATACTAATCAACCTGCCTATACTCATTTTTTCCAATTTAAATTCCTCTTTCTCTATAATCTTTGAAATTAGATAGCTATGAATTATGGAACAATTTCAAAAACGGTACCTTTGTTAAAATCTGTTACATTCCTAGAACCATGAACCCCTAAAAATAATCGGGTTTGATTCAAATTCGTTCCCAAACTAACATAATAGGCTGATTGAGTGCCAAAATTATAATCGGGTTCAATAACATGAAAATCATTAAGTTTACAATCTGGTCTTACCCTTGTGTAAGCTAACCCCCCTCTAGCTGGTGTTTGTGTTTTTTGACGGCGGGCAAAATCAGTAAACACAACGCTTCCCGATAAAGCAGAGATGCTATTTCCCATGTAAACTTGCACTCCTGTTAATGAAATTCCTTCAAATTTATCAGGGCGGGGATCTTTATGAAAATAACTAATTAGAGGCGGAATACGCTGAACGGAAGTGATCACTGTCTCATCGTAATAGGCAATTGTTTTCTCATCCAAAATCGGGTTTTCAGAGCAGCCTCTTATAATCGAAGTGGGAAAAGCACCTTCCCATCCTCGCCAACCCAAGTTAATAATTCCTTTTTGGTCAGGTTCATAATTCGTTAAAGAAGCTTGAACAAGATGAGTAACCGGTATTGGTTTATAAGATACAAATGAGAAAATTGACTCTACCAAATCCTGTCCAACATTTCCCACATATTTGATGTAGCCATTATAAAACCTTTGAAATGAAATACCCGTTATGTTTCGTACACCTTTGGCAATTACCGTTAGCGTTTCTTGAATAGGTACAGGGAGTTCATTAAAACGTGTGACTACAGGTGGATTTTGTATATATGTCACCTTATCTACATCAATTTCAATTATTTTACCGGCTATTTCCATAAAATCCTGACTTAAATTAAATGGATCATAACCAGATCCACCATCCCCTGTTGTTAGAACAAGTTTTCCTGTTTCAGGTGAAAAATTTAGGCTATTGACACCATTATGATTAAAAAATGGCCTTCTTAAGTTAAGTATTGTTCGTCGTTTTTTTGGTTGACCATTTGATTGCAAAATCCATTCTTCAACTGTATCAATATGATCATATTGAGTTTCTCTATTTATCCATTTCAGATTTAAAGTTTTGGGATCACATGGATCAGGGGTAAAACGTTCGGAAAGGGCACCTGGACCTTGTGTTCCAGCTACTGAATAATGAAGATAAAACAGACCGTTATAATAAAACTGGGGATGAAACGCTAGCCCAATTAATCCTCGTTCATCATATCCACTGCCAGAAGCACCTAAATTTATGATCTGCGAGCGAATATCTAAAAAAGGTTTTATAATTCCATTTCCTACGTAAAAGATCTCCCCTACCTGAGTTGCAATAAATAATCTTTCAAAAGAGTCACCTGGAAGTATCGTTGTTTTCAAAACAGTAGGTAAATTGATATGACTAACAATGGGTTGTAAACGGACTTTAACTTTTACCAATTAACTAAACACCCCTTTTTTTCCTAATCCTTCTATAAGAATATGATTAGAAATTTTCTATTAGTACGGTGACTCGTTAATGGGGTTTCAGCAATCCACATATTCGAAGTATCACATAAAATTTTGTATTTTCAAAAAATAAAACTGGCATTAACAGAACAAACACAGTATATT
>JAEWMK010000040.1 GCA_023457235.1 Bacillota bacterium | reverse complement strand
ATGTCCCACCGACCCCGTGTCCCACATAATTTCTTTATTGATATTCCAAACTAAGTAGAAATACAAAGAAGGGATATCAAAATGAAAAAAATCTTTGTGGTAGGGTTGATATTGTTTAGCTACATCTTCATATATACGGCACATGCAAATGCCGCCGACAATAATCCCGGCAATCTTTATTATGTAAAAGCTGGAGATTCTTTAGAAAAAATAGCCGACAAATTTGGCACAACGGTTGGGGATTTAAAAGCAACTAATGGTTTGCAAACTAATTTATTATTTGTTGGTCAAAAACTTAAGGTTCCTGTAAATTACGTAGTTGTGGCGGGGGATACATTGCAGAAGATTGCTACAGCATTTAATACAACAGTTGAAACGATAAAAATAACAAACGGGCTTTCATCAGATGCCTTAACAGTTGGTGAAAAAATCAAGATCTCGCCAAAACGAATGTCTATAGAGGGGCAGCACATTTTGATGACGAGGGAAGAATTTAAGGAATGGTTGCTAAATCATAAATTTAGCAGAAAAATTAATCTAATCCAACAACATCATACATGGGCACCATCCTACAAGCACTTTAAAGGTAGCAACCATTTTTCATTGTTGAAGGGGATGGAGAATTATCATAAGCAAACGATGAAGTGGAACAATATTGCGCAAAACATCACGACCTTTCCTGATGGTAAAATAGCTGTTTCCAGGCCATTCAATGTTGCGCCTGAAGGAACTATAGGGTGGGGGGCGAACCATGCCGGGATCATGATTGAACACGTTGGGAATTTTGATCAGGGCTTCGATGTTATGACAAAAGAGCAAAAGGAAACCATTGTGTACATTACGGCCTTGCTGTGTATTAAGTTTGGATTATCTCCATCGATTGATACAATTACTTATCATCATTGGTGGGATTTACGAACAGGAAATAGAGTGTTGGATAACAGTAAAGGGGCAGCAGTTAAGACGTGTCCAGGTACCGCCTTTTTCGGTGGAAACACTACGAGAAGTGCAACCCAATATTTTTATCCGCTCGTGTCAAATAAAATGAAAGAAATATGGAAAGAGCAATAATACGGAAAAAGGGGGAGCCAATGGAATTAATCGCGTATTGGACTGCCCCTTTTTTTCAATCTAATATTCACTAACAAATTTTATGAATATAATGAATTTTCTTTTATATAGAAAAATGAAATTTTTTTGGTTATTCTAGAATAATAAATGTGAAAATCTGAAAGGTGGATAGATGTGTGAATAAACAATATGAAAATGAAAAACTGCAACGGGGTTTAGACAATAGACACATCCAGCTCATAGCACTTGGTGGTGCGATTGGGGTTGGGCTTTTCTATGGGTCAAGTTCTACAATTCAAACGGCAGGTCCATCGATTTTAATTTCCTATTTAGTTGGTGGGCTAGTTATATTTACAATAATGAGAGCGTTGGGCGAAATGGCTGTAGATGAGCCAGTTTCTGGTTCTTTTAGATCCTATGCAAACCGTTATTTAGGACCATTTGCGGGTTACCTAACTGGTTGGACATATTGGTTCATGTGGGTCGTTGTTGGGATGGCAGAACTAACCGTTGTCGGTGTATATGTCAATTACTGGTTCCCAGATATTCCACAATGGGTCAGTGCTTTAGTGGCACTTGTTTTAATTTCTATGATAAACATTGCAAATGTTAAAGCTTTTGGCGAGTTTGAATTTTGGTTTGCAATGATTAAAGTTGTTGCGATCATCGGTATGATCCTAGTAGGTTTAGGAATTATCCTCTTTGGAATCGGCAACGGCGGACAACCAATGGGCTTTGACAATCTTTGGGCACATGGTGGCTTCATTCCTAATGGAGTATCAGGGATCTTAATGTCTTTAGTGTTAGTTATGTTTTCATTTGGTGGAGTTGAACTTGTTGGGATTACCGCCGGAGAGGCCAAAAACCCACAGAAATCAATTCCATCGGCTATCAACAATGTTGTCTGGAGAATCTTGATTTTTTATATCGCAGCTTTAGGAATCATGATGGTTTTATATCCTTGGAACGAAATAGGGACGAATGGAAGTCCGTTTGTGTTAATTTTTGATAAAATTGGTATCCCCGGAGCAGCCCATATTATTAATTTTGTCGTGTTAACAGCGGCGTTGTCTGCCTTTAACAGTGGATTATTTAGTACAGGAAGAATGCTTTATAATTTATCTTTACAAAATAATGGACCAAAATACTTCGGAAAGCTCAACAGGTTTGGAACACCAAGACGGGGAATTTTATTTTCTTCAGCAATCCTGTTAGTAGCTGTATTTTTAAATTATATTGTTCCTGAAAAAGTGTTTATCTATATTTCATCGATAGCAACTGTTGCGGTTATTACTAGCTGGACGATCATTCTGATTACACAATTAAAATTCAGACAGTCAAAAACAAAAGAAGAAGTTAATAAATTAGCATTTAAGATGCCTCTTCATCCAATTTCAACCTACTTGGCTCTAGCATTTTTGGCACTTGTTATTGTTTTGATGGCCTTTATTGAAGGAATGCGAATTGCCCTGATTGTGGCGCCAATTTGGTTTTTGATCCTGTATGTGGGATATAGAATGAAAAAGAAAGATTCAGTTGGAAGTTCAATTGAAAACAAAAATGTAGTATAAAAATAACAAAAGGCGGAAGTCCATATAGAGTGGGACTCCGCCTTTTGTTATTACTTCTCTTTAAGTGGTTCGTTTTCCTCGCCCATCTCCATTGCATAAGCAAGCTTTCCGGGAGCACCGCCTCTGTTTTGCTTTTCTTCAGGCATAGACCGAAGAAGAATACGATGTACGAAAAACTCCCCGGCTGTAATGATTACCGCTGCAATGATACTCCCCCAAGCGATTTGCAAATAACTATTCAATAGGACACTTCCAAATGCCCAAACAATCGAATAAGAAAGTAGAAAATCAGCAATAATAGCATTCATATTTCCAATCCGCTGTAGTAAAATTCGATCTCCTAAAAAGTAGGAAACTACAGTTGTCAAAAGACTAAACGATATAATATCCGCCCATGTCGCATCAAAAAATAGATCAAGGGCTACTGCATAAGCAACCAAACTGGTTATAAATTTAATAAGTAAAACCATTATTTTTATACCTCCTTTTCCTTATTTTTACCTGGTGTATGAAATAATGTTTTTAGAAATAAAAATGTCCCAGTGACTATGTTACGATTGAAGTACTTAACCAAGTTTACTCAATCACCCACCCATCCAAAGGAGGTCATAGTCAATGAGACTACTT
>JAEWMK010000039.1 GCA_023457235.1 Bacillota bacterium | reverse complement strand
ACAAATTCCGACGCATCCTAATCATCGTCATTATATCATGAAATGATTAAAAGTGCCTTTGGATGTTACAAGCTATTGCTTGGTACACGGTCTTCCATGACTTCAATCGGTTTCTTCAACAAATAATTAGTCATTTTTTGACAATGTGGCAGAGCAAATCCACATATATGTCCGATTGACAAACTGAGGATAACCGTTGCAATACCGACCGGACCACCTAACATCCAACCAATCGCTAAAACTGAAACCTCCATTATTAGTCGAATCCATTGTACCTTTATTCCTGTCTTTTGCATAAGGGCTAACATCAGACTATCCCTTGGACCAGTCCCAACATTTGCTGAAATATAAATAGCCATCCCATAAGCATTAAGGATGATTCCAATTAACAACATAATAAATTGACCGAGTATCGTTTCCGGTGTATCAAGCCATGGAATTAACATATACATATCGATAAAAATTCCACATAAGAGCATATTTAAAAAAGCACCTATTTTAGGGAAAGCTTTTGCCAAAATTGCGGAAGAGCCGAGTATAAATACACCAACAATGATCGACCAGCTTCCTATTGTTAAACCAAACTGTTTATATAGGCCGATATGAAGGACATCCCATGGGGCGCTACCTAGATTAGCCACAATCACCAACACAAGACCTAAGGTCATGATTAACAGCCCAATTAAGTAAACTAACCATTTTTTCATGTGAATCCTTCTTCCCTAATCAAATTCGCCTTGGCGTATTTGCGCCCAGATTTTTTCGAGCTTGCTCGAAAAACTCCCTTTGAAAATCTGAGGCATCCGCTGGAGGCTTAACTTTATTCAGCTGGGATTTATACCCCACTGAATTAAAATACCTAATTTTCATTCATCTCGCCACTTATGGAAGTGAGAGACTTCTGCTGAATGAAGTTATATTAAATACACATTATGTAATTGTAGCACGATATTTAGCAAATATGAAATATAAGAAAAGCATGAAATTATATGATAAAGTATTAAAAGAAGCAATGAAAAATGAGGTGATTTGATTGCTGTTTGATTTCTTAGTCGAGGAACCCCTCTCTTATCGAATGCGACCTCGTAATATAGATGAGATTGTCGGCCAAAAACATGTAATAGGTAAAGGGACTTCACTATATAAGATGATTCAAAATGGATATGTTCCATCTATGCTGCTTTACGGGCCCCCAGGTGTGGGGAAAACATCGATTGCCAAAGCCATCGCCGGGACCGTTAGTTTTCCGTTTGAAGGTATTAATGCAACAACAGCTGGAAAAAAAGATATAGAACAAGCGGTTGAAATTGCAAAGGCAGAAGGAAAATTAATTTTATTTATCGATGAAATTCATAGATTTAACAAAGCACAGCAGGACTATCTCTTACCACATGTAGAACGCGGATTAATTACCTTAATCGGGGCTACAACAGAAAACCCATTTCACGATGTAAATCCTGCGATTAGAAGCAGATGTGGACAAATTAAAGAATTAAAGCCTCTCATGCCAAGTGACCTAGAAGAATTATTATGGCGCGCTTTGTCAGATGAAGTGCGCGGCTTAGGAAAATTGAATATCGAAATATCAAAAGAAGCCGTCGAAATGATTTCTGTTTCAACAAATGGGGATGCCCGATCAGCTTTAAATACTCTAGAAGAAGTAACACGTGCATCCAAAAACAACGAATCAGGAAAAATAGAGGTTGAAATCGAAGTAGTGAAAGAATGCGTTGAAAATAAAGGGTTTTCCCATGACAAGCATGGCGATATATTTTATAATCTTTTATCCTGCCTGCAAAAGTCGATTCGAGGAAGTGACGTTTCCGCTGCTCTCCATTATCTGGCTAGACTGATCGAAGGTGGGGACTTAACTTCCATTTGTCGAAGATTAATAGTAATTGCCTACGAAGATATCGGACTTTCTGCACCGGAGGTCGGTGTCCATACCGTAGCGGCAGTCGAAGCGGTCGAACGTCTTGGCTTACCGGAGGCAAGAATACCTTTAGCGAACGTAGTCATTGAACTATGTCTATCACCTAAATCAAATAGTGCCTATAAAGCTTTGGATACAGCGATAGAAGATGTAAGAAAAGGATTGATTGGTGAAATTCCACCCCATTTAAAAGATGCCCATTACAAGGGAGCAGCCGTAATGGGGCATGGTACAGGCTATAAATACCCCCATGATTACCCTAATTCTTGGGTAAAACAACAATATTTGCCTGATTTATTAAAAGACAAGCAATATTATTCCCCGAAGGAAAGTGGCCAAGAAAAGCACTTTTCTAAGGTTTATGAACGACTTGAGCAGTTGAAAAAGGGAAACTGATTCCTATTTTCCCACTACGGTCATGATTCCGGGAATCATACGATCTCTCTGATTCCCCTTTTGGTACTCAAGCTTTAATTTCGGGAATCATACGTACTCTTTGATTCCCGTTTTTTATACTTTGACTGAATTTTTGTCTTCATTCCCGGTATGAAGACAGTTTGCCTTGGTCTTTGACTGAGTATGTGTCTTCATTCATTTTAGGAAAAATTTACAACCCCCACTAACATGTTTCGGTTTTTCATATCCACTGTTTGTTTCATTACCGTTTTACTAACCCAAGGGCACCAATCTACTTTTATAAAATACTCATTCCCAAAAACTATCATCATAGCTTCCGAGAAAGTATAATCATATAAAAATTGGGCAAACTACTAGAAACTAGAATTAGGGAGATGAACATATGAAAATTAGACAGGATGCATGGTCCCATGAAGATGATCTACTTTTAGCAGAGACGGTCTTACGGCATATTCGCGAAGGCAGTACACAGTTGAATGCTTTTGAAGAGGTTGGCGATAAATTAAATAGAACATCGGCAGCTTGTGGATTCCGTTGGAATGCAGAGGTACGTAAGAAATACTATCAAGCGATGGAGCTTGCGAAAAAGCAGCGAAAAGATCGGAAAAGAGCTCTAGCGGGACAATCTCAGCAACATTTAAATCACAACCGCCAATCTGTGGTGAATGAAGCCCTGGTCCCACCACAAATGACTGCCCCCGCGCAAGCAGAAACGGTGGAAACCGCATTCGATCACACAGCCTATAATAACACCAATTCAACTAGTGGGCTATTAAGTAGACAAGTAGAAATCAAGGAAGTAATAAAGGAAGAAATTGCAAACGAGATTAATTTAGATTCTGTAATTTCCTATCTTTATTCAGTAAAAAATTTCGGGATTAATTCACAAATTTTACAGTCTGAAAA
>JAEWMK010000038.1 GCA_023457235.1 Bacillota bacterium | reverse complement strand
ATATTTTGAGGCATACACAAGCAAGCACCGCATCGATTTCTTTACTGCTTGTACCCATCGTGGGTGTCATTTCTGGATACATCTTTTTGAATGAAAACCTAAGTATTGTAACATTAGCAGGAATTTTACTTGTACTTGTAGGGATCTGGATTGTAAATCGTACTCAAGAAACAGATAAGAACTTCCCAAAGGATATTGAAAAAAATAAACTCGTACAACAATTTAGGCAGGAGAAGATATGAACCGCCCATGAGCCACGGGTTTATCATTATTTTGGATACAAGCGATGATAAGGTAGAGTCAATGTGAAAAATGTCAATTTTCAAGTTAGGAGATTGACATTTTTTGTTTGATGTTACAACGAAAACAAGTGTTGCTTAGTGAACATTATATGGCTATTGTTTCACCAACGTTATATACAATATTGTTAGTAATGAATGCAAAGTCTTTAAAATAATGTAATTAAAGTGCCTATCTGGTTTATAGACAGCATGTTTTAGCTTTGTTTAACAATCGGGCGCCATTCTTTGGGATTGACGCTCATTTTGCAATTTTGATCCGGATTGTGATGCAGCGCCTAAATATCTAAATAGAAAAGATTGTGGAATGCAATACTTAAAGTATTGGAGCAGATTAATGCAAGATGTTTCAAGGTAAAACTAATTGTATAGGAGTAGAAAATGTGCAAAATAAAATACAAAAAATTACCACAAATTTATGGTTTGATAATGAAGCAGAAGAAGCAGCAAAGTTTTATACCTCCATCTTTAATAATTCAGTGATAAGTAGAGTAACTCGCTATGGAAATGAAAAGCATGAAAGTAGTTCAGAAGGAGCCGTAATGACTGTTGAATTTGAATTGGAAGGTCAAAAACATGTGGCCTTAAATGGTGGTCCAAAGTATAGATTTACAGAAGCGATATCGTTTATTGTTAATTGTGAGACACAGGAAGAACTAGACTATTATTGGGAAAAACTCTCTGATGGTGGGGACGAAAAAGCGCAAGTTTGTGGATGGTTGAAAGATAAGTTCGGAGTATCTTGGCAAGTGATCCCTGCAACACTTAACGATATGGTTAGTGATGAGGAACCTAAAAAATCGGAAAGGGTTATGAAGGCACTTCTCAAAACGAAGACCAAAATTGACATGGAGGAATAAGACAAGCGTATGAAGTATAACTTTATCTAATCTGGATTATTTCCTGTTCTAGTATTAACTGAAGTGTTAGTTGAGGAAAATGTTTTAGCTTTGTTCAACAAACGGGCCATATTCTGGAGTAAGACTAAACAAACGGACAGCAATACACAGCTTGGGCTATGGGAATCGGAAACATTTGAAAAAGCAATGGCGGAAGCAGTTGATTTTGCTAGAAAGGACGGAAAGCGTTAAGAATTCGGCGGAGCCCCAAAACAACTATCCAAAAAAGCAGAAAAAGCGAGGTTATGGCAGCCTCGCTTTTTCCTTTATATATCAGCCTTAAGTAGGTTTTTCAAAAATTACTTAGTCAACAATTTTTCTAAATCATCCAGCATCAAGTTTGCCGCAAGTACGCCACCGGCAGTGTTCCAAATAGCGTCACTTACTTCAAAAGCGTTACCGCTTTTAACCGCATTTAGATTTTGCCATAGCGGGTCATTTGTCCATTCCTTCGCTGTATCCAATGCTGCCTGATCACCCTGCGGAGCATAAGTGAAGTAGAATAGGTAATCTCCATCCATCTTCGGAGTTACCTCTTTACCAACCTCAACAGCTAAATTGCCCAGCTTATTGTCCGGAGTGAACAACTCTTCCTGCTGAACAGCACGCTTGAAGCCTAATTCATTGAAAATAACTCCTGAGAATGAATCAGTGTAATAAATACGGGATTTGCCAGCCATAAAGCGGATAACAGAAACTTCATTGTTCAGTTTGTCGCCTAGCTTTTCTTTTACTTCGGCAATGTGTTTATCGTAATTACCTAATATTTCATTACCTTTTTCTTCAAGATTTAACGCTTTTGCGTACAACTTAAAGTTTTCTTTCCAATCGCCGCGTAATGTTTCAGAGAAAACTGTAGGTGCAATTGCGCTTAGCTGATTGTATACTTTTTCTTGACGAAGCTTGTTTCCGATAATTAAATCAGGCTTCAATGTAGCAATCTTCTCAACGTTAACTTCACTCTCAGTTCCAACGACTTTAACGCCTTCCATGTCCTTGCTAATATGTTCATACCAAGGATCACCGAGCCAAGATTGAACTGCACCAACTGGCTTTACACCTAAAGCCAACAATGCTTCTGTACCTTCGTTTGTAAGAATGACAACCTTTATAGGTGTGCCTTTGATTTCAGTGGAGCCCATTGCGTGCTCAACTGTATACGGTTTTTCTTCTGTTGTTTTTGGCTCTACCTTCTCAGTAGTTTTTTCCTCTGTGCCGCCGCTGCAAGCCGCTAGTATAAATACAGCCATCGCGGAGAGAAGGGTCATAAATGTTTTTAAAGCTTTCATCTGTTATGTAGCCCCCTTGACTAATCGTAAATGATAATCATTTTCAATGACATCCTTATCATAAAATGACCAGTATACCTGTGTCAATATATTTATTGAAAATGATTATCAAACTCATTGACAGTCATTATCAATTGGAGATAGACTTAAAATATAAAAAAAACAGAAGGGTTTTCAAAAGATGTTGCTAAAAAGGACTTCTATTAAATGGCTGGGATTGCTGGCTGCCATCTTTTTGATGCTTGGCTTTATGTGTGCCAGTGTTGTTTTTGGCTATACAGATACGAGCTGGAGGACAGCCATCGATTCTTTCATCCATTTTAATGGCTCAAATAAACATATTATTATTCAAACAGTAAGAATCCCGAGGGCATTAATCGCTGCAGCGGTGGGAGCAAGCTTAGCGATTGCCGGGGTTCTCATGCAGACGTTAACGAAAAACCCGTTAGCTTCTCCTGGAATTTTTGGTATTAATGCAGGAGCCGGCTTTGCAGTAGTCGTTGCAATGACCGTATTTTCCTTCAGTAATATGCAGGGGTTTAACTCTCTTGCGTTCCTGGGTGCAGCCGTCGCCGCCATCAGCGTCTATGCCATCGGTTCCTTTGGCCGCGAGGGACTGACACCGATGAAGCTAACCCTGGCTGGAGCAGCGATCTCCGCGATGTTTGCTTCCTTTACCCAAGGGCTGTTAGTTCTCGATGAAGCACTCCTTGACCAGGTTTTGTTTTGGCTGGCAGGATCTATTTCAGGTAGAAAACTTGAGACGCTCGTTTCAGTTCTTCCTTATATGGGTATTGGCTGGCTTGGCGCGATTTTATTATCTAGAAAAATGAATATTTTTGCGATGGGGGAAGATGTAGCTAGGGGATTAGGTTTAAATACCGGCTTTGTAAAAATTGCCAACGGCTTATTTGTCATTTTATTAGCTGGAGCTTCCGTTGCTGTTGCAGGGCCAATTGGCTTTGTCGGAATTGTAGTCCCGCATATTACAAGATCGATCGTGGGAATTGACCACCGCTGGGTCATACCAATGGCTGGAGTACTAGGGGCGATTTTATTATTAGCGGCGGATATTGCCGCAAGATATATATTAATGCCCTCAGAAATCCCTGTCGGGGTCATGACAGCCATCATTGGAACTCCATTCTTTATTTATATCGCAAGAAGGGGGCTCAATGCACGATGAGTAAATACAAAAAATTCCGTCTATTTAACGGCAAGTTGTCTTTATTAATTGACCGTAAAGCTACCCTTATTTATACGATTTTAGCCATCATCACATTTGCTGTTTTTGTTATAAGCACTGGTTCAGGAGAAATGAAGATTGACCCGCTTACGGTAGTTAAAGTTCTATTTGGTTCAGGCCCAGAGATGGAGACGTTGGTTATTACTTCTTTCCGCCTGCCGAGAATTATCGTTGCTTTAATGGTCGGCATCTCGCTAGCGGTTGCCGGAGGCATTTTGCAGGGAATGATCCGAAACCCGCTAGCCTCTCCTGATGTATTGGGGATTACCGGCGGTGCGGCTGTCGCAGTCGTCGGTTTCTTGTCCATCTTTAGTGATAAAAACCATTCTTTAACGGTCAGCATTGCATGGCTGCCATTAGCTGCATTTATTGGGGCTGCTCTGGTTGGTTTCTTGGTTTATTTTCTTGCTTGGAAAAATGGAGTGTCCCCGATCCGCCTCGTGTTAATCGGAATCGGAATTTCCGCTCTTATGCAGGCATTAACGACACTATTAATGGTTACGGGTCCGGTCTATCAGGCGAGCCAGGCGAATATTTGGATCACGGGAACGGTCTATGGATCTAATTGGAAAAACGTTGCGATTCTTGTCCCATGGGCAGTTGTTTTCTTTATTATCGCCATTGCTGCAGCCAGGATGCTTAATATTCAGGAGCTTGGTGATGAAATTGCAACCGGGCTTGGCGATAAAGTTCAAAGACATCGCTTTCTTTTATTAATGTTAAGTACGGCTTTAATTGGAATTTCAGTTGCTTTTGCCGGTGCGATTGGCTTTGTTGGGCTGATGGCGCCACATATGGCAAGACGACTGGTAGGTTCATCGTTCGAAGCTCTACTTCCAACATCCGCGTTAATCGGGGGCATTCTCGTGATGCTTGCAGACTTAATCGGCAGAACCTTATTTTCACCCCTAGAGGTGCCTGCCGGTGTATTCACTGCAGGAATCGGAGCGCCCTACTTTATCTATCTGCTTTTTAAAACAAGAAATGCTTAAATAAATGATTGAGTGTTAGTTAAGTAGCGTATGGGACGCAGCCTACCGCGGGGGTACAGGGTAAAGCTTGCCGAAAGCGAAGTATCTGGTGGGCAAATCAATAGCTTTATTTGAACCTATGAAATTAATAAAGGAGCTGGCAAAGATGACGAGAGCGATTGAGACGAAAAAATTATCGATTTCCTATGGGGAAACTCTAATTATTAATGAGCTGGATTTAATAATTCCAAAGGGTGAGATTACCGTATTTATTGGAGCGAATGGTTGCGGAAAATCAACGCTTCTTCGTACTATCGCCCGTCTGCTGAAGCCCAAATCCGGTTCGGTTATCCTTGAGGGCAATGCAATAGCTAAGCTTTCTACCAAGGAAATTGCTAAAAAAATGGCGATTCTGCCTCAATCATCGTCTGCACCGGAAGGCTTAACAGTTATGCAACTTGTTAAACAAGGACGCTATCCTTATCAATCTTGGATCCGCCAATGGTCAGAAGAGGATGAGAAAAAGGTAAACAATGCCTTGAAGGCGACACGTCTCGAGGACTTAAAGGAAAGAACGGTTGATTCTCTTTCCGGCGGTCAGCGCCAGCGTGCCTGGATAGCCATGACCTTAGCTCAGGATACCGATATCATTTTATTAGATGAGCCGACAACTTATTTAGACATGACCCATCAGATCGAAATCCTCGATTTACTTTTTGAATTAAACGAAAAGAAAAAGCGAACGGTGGTTATGGTCCTTCACGATCTAAACCTCGCTTGCCGTTATGCCCATAATATTGTGGCCATCAAGGAACAGAGTGTTTTTGCCCAGGGGAAGCCGGAGTACGTCATAAATCGCAGTCTTGTGAAAACGGTCTTTGACATGGACTGTGAAGTGACAATGGACCCTTTGTTTGGAACGCCACTGTGCATCCCTTACGGCAAAGGCAGATATATTTTAAATAGGGCGGCAGCTACTCATGGTTAAATCTTTGACGGAAAAAGAAGTACATGTACTACAAAAATATAGATTGAATCCCGGATTGAAGCATGCTTTTAGGGTTGCCGATTTAAAGGATGAAATTTTTCTAAAAGAATTCATGACGAATCTCTCTAAGGTGATTGGAGCCCCTTCAGAAAAAGTGGCAGCTTCCATTTTTATGAAAAGATATGCTTTTGTGGCAGTTATCGCTTTATATGCGATGTCTGCCTGGAATAAAAAAGTCAATGTCAAACTGGATATGATAGACATGGAAGCGCCAGAGCAGGGCAAGAGCTGGCTTCCGTTCGTTGATCTAAAGGATTTAACCGCAGAGGAATTGGATTTGAGTAGCCAAGGTCGTGCCGAATGGCGGCAAGAGGTCATCAAGGATCTTTTTGCAAAAAATATATCTCCGATCATCGCCAAGCTGGAAAAAACATTTGGGATTTCCAAACTGATTTTATGGGAAAATATTGCTGTGTATTTATTCTGGCTGTATGAAACAGAATTAAAGAATAATAATAAACAAGCCTTCGAAGACTTTAACTACATAATTTTTGAAGCGGATGAATCTCAATTTGGCGGATATAAGGGGAATTCGCTGCAAAAATATTATGGAAAGAAGGTGTTCATGGAACAATGGGGCGAAGATGTCAGAATGCGAAAAACCTGCTGCTTCACCTATCAGCTCGAAGGTAGCTCTAAGTGCTGTAAAACATGTCCATGTGCTCATCTCTCGAAGGATGGAGGGTGGTATCAATAGAGATCAAACCATTTGCCTCTCAGTTCGAGGCCTTTCTTGAAAAATACAGTGAGCTTTTGATTGGGAGACTGACGGGTAAAGTTATGAGAAGTAAAGGCGTGGTCGTGTAAACCCATATAGCCAA
>JAEWMK010000037.1 GCA_023457235.1 Bacillota bacterium | reverse complement strand
TTGTTGGTTGTTTAGACATATTAATGTATTCCTCCTAATGGGTTGTTTTATTATTTTTTTAATTCACTTGCATTCTATTTTTTATCGCAAGTAATCTGATAAACCATTTAACAACTTACTATATTAGTATAACTTTTGTAATTCACACATTCAATAGTAACTCATTTCCAGTTATTTTACAGTTTAACAGGCTACAAGTTACTTCATAATGATTTATCCTTATTTATTAGCACACTTTTACAGTTCGTTTTATGTCACTGTCGTGCCTCACAAGTTATATTAAACTACTTTTCAACAATCATCTCAATGCCAATTTTCTTCCAGTTCAGGTTGATTCTCCTTATAATTATTTTTCCGAAATAACAAAACTCTTATCCGTTAAACAGATAAGAGTTTTTATCATTATACTTCAGTACCGACAACAATCGGATTTTCTTCATATGTAATCCAATCGCTCCAGCTTCCTATATATAGTTTTACGTTATTAAATCCTAATTCATTTAGAGCAACAATATTAGGGCAGGCGGATACTCCTGAACCACAATATACTATGATTTGATCGTCCTTGTTTAATTTCTTAAATTGTTCTTTTAATTCGGCTAAAGATTTCCACTCATTTTGCTCATTAATAACATCCTTCCAGAAGTAATTAACTGCTCCCGGGATATGGCCTGCTATTTTATCAATTGTTTCATTTTCGCCAGCGAATCTATCCTTTGCTCTTGAATCAATGAGAAGTGCTTTTTTTGTATCAATGTTTTGTTTAACTTCTTCTACATCACTTAAAAGATCGTGTTGAATATTTGCCTGAAATTCTTTACGTGGAAATGAAGGAATTTCATCATTTACCGGATAACCTTTTGACAGCCATTTGTCAAAACCACCATCTAAGACATAAACTTTTTCATGTCCTAAATATTTAAGCAGCCACCAAAAGCGCGATGCTATCATACCACCTTGATCATCATAGGCAACTACTTTCGTATCAGCATCAATTCCTGCCGTACTTAGCTTGTCTATAATTCGGTCTAATTCCGGCATAGGGTGTCTTCCACCGTGCTCCGTAACCTTGCTAGACATATCCTTTTCCAGATCAAAATATAATGCACCGGAGATGTGTTCCTTTACATAAGAGTCAATACCTTTTCCCGGGCTTCCTAATACAAATCGACAATCAATAATTCGAACGGAAGGATTATCAAGGTTCTTATAAAGCCAGTCCACATTCACAATATTTTTCAAATTCTCCACTCTCCTTAGCAATTTTTTTATTTTGATGTTTTATCAACATACTCCTTCACCATTTTAACAGTAACCTGCTTTCTAACAGGTAGAGAGGTTACAATTCCTTTTTTGCCAAGTTCATTCATTTCTTTCGTAACCGCATTAATTTCATCTGTTGAAAAGGGCTCACCTTTTTTACACTTTTGAACTGCTTCTTCTATGTAAGCTTCTCTTTGTTGGTCTAACTCAGTAAATCTCCTCACTATGTAATGTTGTTTTTCTGAATGATTGCTTATCGCATGATGTACGCTCACCGTAGTCTCTCCTTTTAAATTGTTTCTATGTACATTATTTTAAATGAATAAACTAAAAAGTACAAAAATACTTTTGTCTGTATTTTTTAATATTCACCAAAGAAGCTAATCTTCCTTTAAAAAATTAAAGGAATATTTAATTAAAAGGAGAAAACTAATATTTGACATATTTTATTTTTACATAACAAAGGAGATCGGTATCTATGAAAGTTGGTTTTATCGGACTAGGTAATATGGGATTACCTATGGCAAAAAATTTAGTAAAGGCAAACTTTGAGGTTGTAGGTAAAAATCGTAGCAAAGGGAAAGAAGACCTATTCATTGAGGCAGGCGGAAAAGCCGGAATGTCAGTAGCTGAAATGGCAAAGGAGCTTGACGTGATCTTAACATGTCTCCCTTTAACTGCAGATGTTGAGGCTATTTATTTTGGGGAAGATGGCTTAATTGACAATGGCCATGAAGGACTTATCTTAGTTGACCACAGCACCGTTGCACCAGGTTTAAATCATAAAATTGCGGATGCAGCACAACGCAAGGGTATCGAATTTTTAGATGCTCCAATTAGCGGTGGTAATTTCGGGGCAGAGGATGGAACTTTAACCATTATGGTTGGCGGTAAAAAGGAGATATATGAAAAGGTCCTTCCTTTATTTAATGTAATGGGAAAAAATATCTACCACATCGGAGAGACAGGAAGCGGATCTGTCGTTAAATTAATTAATAATTTGATGGTTGCCTTCCACACACAGGCCGTTAGCGAGGCTGTAACACTGGGTAAGAAAATGGGAGTGGATTCAGACCTATTATTTAATATTTTAAATAACAGCTATGCGCAAAGCCGTATTTATGACCGTCATTACAATAGCTTTATAGCAAAGGATCAATTTGAAGCCGGGTTTGCAATCAAGCTTTTACATAAGGATATGAGGCTTGCTGAAGAAATGGCAAGTGGGGCAAATATGGAATTACCGATCGGTAGTCAGCTAACTAATATTCTGAAGGATGCAATTGAAAACGACCTCGGTGAACAGGATATGTCCGCGCTGTATATTCTTTTAAATAAAAAATTATCAAATTCAAATTAACGATAAAAGCCAACATTTCAGGAAATAATAGAAATGTTGGCTTTGTTTAGCTCCAGCACACAGCGACGCTTTTCTTATCATCATGCTAAAAACGGTATTCGTACCATATCAAACGGGGTGGCCAGTCCTAGTAATTCTTCATCGGGATGACCATTTTCTGTAATAAGCACCGCCTCAAGTCGTGTTGCAAAAACATCAAAATGATTTAAAAACTTTTCACGGACATCATATATATTTTGATTTTTATTCATAAAAATATAGTTTCTTTTAATTTTTTCAAAAGACATTACATCTGAAAGATAGGCGTCTAAACAGCTGTCCATTGGAGCCTTTTCGATATTCTGAGAAATCCACATTGTTATTCCTTGGTTCGTTAAAAGACCTACAAATTTGTTATTATCATAAACAGGGAATTGTGAATAACCATGTTTTTTAATCGTTTTTAATACAGCTGTTAAATGGTCCGTTTTCTGGAATGTTTTAACCTTTCGTTCAAAAAACGGTATAATCGTTTTTGGTTTTGTTAATTCGGCAGCAATCTTTTCCACTAGTTCAACAACTGAAAGATGTGGTTCCGCAATTGTAAACGCTGGATAATGGCGTCCATGGACAATCGCATTTCTAAGTTCAGATAATTCTTTCAGATCGTCTTTATAGGTCATAATTAAACCACTTTTCTTCTTCGCCATATCAACGAGACGATAGAAAGGAATATGACCACGTGCATCGACCATTTTTTCAATTTCACTGTTAATGATATTAAATGCACTAAGAAAACGCTCGGAATTTTTTAGTTCTTCTCTATTAGTAATAATTTCCATGTTCAGTTCCCCTTGTGGATTGTGTATCCATTGTCTAGCTCCAGCGCCTATCGCCTAGCAAACTTCAGGTCTCCTCCCTACGATAAGTCAACATCGATTCACTTCGTTCATCGTGTTTCCTTTACCGCTGTCGTTGTCCCCTCCAGTTTGTACGGCGATGAGCAAGGCGCTTACGCTTTTCTTATATAATAGATTGAATTTTTGATCTTACGCTTTCAAGTTTTTCAATATCAATGCTTTCAGACAGAGCTGCGAAATATCCTTCAAAATAGTCATCTACTTCAACGCTGATTTCTTTCAAAACGTCTTCAAGTGCCAACAGTAAATAGGAATGATAAACACCTTTTAAATGGGCTGTTTGTTTTTCAATATAGGAATGAACAGGCTCCTTAAGCTGTTCTTCAAGTCCAGCCTTTAATTTACCTTTGCCGCCTTGTTCAAAAAATGATTTAGGACTTTTGAATATAGATAATGCAGATTTAAATGGGTCCCGTGAAATTTTTTCAAGGGCATTTTCAAAATCCATTGTCTCGAATTGGCGGGTTTTAGCAGGTAATAAAGGAATTGTATGATACTCATCAACCATTCCTTCCACACCACGGTGTACTTCTTTCAATAATTTATTAATATGGTTTTCAATACGTAATGACGTAGCTCGTAATTCCTGGGATAAATCGAAACCGATATTCACTAGTAATTCATCTAAGCAGCTTTGGATTGCCTTTTTCAAATCCCTGCCATCATCTCGCAATGATGATGGGTTAAAGGCTTCATTGTAAAAGTCACTAAAGCGGTAAAAGACACGTTGAGCCACGTAGAATAGTAATTCTTCGACTTCTTGTGCTAACGATCTTTCTTCTACCTTGAATTCCTTTACTTTTAGTTTATCCTGAATTTGCTGCTTAGCTTTCTCAGCATTTTGACGTTTTTGTTCCTTTACTTCATCGCTTTCCTTAGCTGTCGCAATAATATTCTGAAGAGCAGCTACAGATCGTTTTAAGTCCTCATGTGCCGTTTGAATGGATATTTGGACTAAATCGTTCATAATAAACGAATAAAATGCTTGTTCAAAGGCGGTGATTCTTGATTCGTTTGAAACGGACTTCCCTTCTCTTGTTTGCAGCTTTTCCTCAAGCGCCATCTTACTTGACAACGGATAAATCCTTGGGAAGCGAATTCCAAATTTCTTAAGCTCATCACCTACATAATCCACAACCAATTTTAATTCTTCTTCAGATTTCGCAAGGTCAGCTGCATTGACGATAAAGAACATCTTGTCCATTTCGAATGCTTCTTTCACCCGTCCAAGTTGAATTAAAAATTCTCGATCCGCTCTTGAAAACGCATGATTATAATAGGTTACAAACAAAATTGCATCTGCATTTTTGATATATTCAAAAGCAACGCCTGTATGTCTTGCATTAATTGAGTCCGCCCCTGGCGTATCTACCAATGTAATTCCTTGCTCTGTTAATGGACAATCATAATAAAGTTCAATCCATTCCACAAAACAAGATTTTTCCTCTTTGGCAACATAATCTTCAAAGGCCTTTAAATCTACAGTTAAAATTTCACCTAGATGCGGGGCAATGAAATCATAGCCAATATGAACAGCCTTTAAAAACGAATAATGTGGCTTTTCCTTCGGGTCGTTTCCTTCGTATGATAACGAATTTATAACCGATAGGGCATCTTCCATGGAAGCACATTTCTTTTGGAACAAAGATAATGATTGTTCAACATCTTTTAAAATTTGCTCTTTCGTTTTTACTTTAACTAAAACAGTCCCATGTGGGTGTTCAGCGCTTGAAGGCAATATTTTGTTGATCGTCGCTGTAGTTGGGTTTGGTGAAACTGGAAGAAGTTTGTCCCCAATTAAAGCATTTGCAAACGATGATTTACCAGCACTAAATGCTCCAAATAAAGCAATCGTAAAACGATTGTCATTCAATCTATTTGCCTTTGCTGCCATGTCACTTGCAAGGGTATGAATACCTTTAATTCCGTTTAATGAACTAATCGCTGTTTTTAATTTTGCAACGGTTTCTCCTAAACGTTCTTTGACATTAAAGCTATCTACAGATTGAAGAAGCTCTTGCTCAGGGTTAATTTCTAACGCATAGGCGGTTACTTGATCTGTAGGCTCAATAGATGCTCCGTTCAACCCTTTATGTTCCGCCATTTCCATTTGCTTAATTTCAATCGATGGCGTAGTTCCCTTAAACTGATTCAACCAATTATTGGTGGCTTCAAGTACGGGGTGCTGTAAAGTTTCAGATGATAATAGTTCCGATAATTGAGTTTCCACGCTATTTCTTTCTTGCTGAAGCATTTTCAATCCATCGACAGCACGCTTATATTGCGTGTAGTTCGCCAAGTTTGCCTCTACCTCAGAAAGCTCACGATCAATAACCGTATAGATGAATCCCTTACCTTCTTCAAATTTTTCAAAAGCAAGATTTTTATAAAGACGCTTTAATTCATTCGATACATCGTTTGTATAATTTAAAATGTATTCCCCAGTTAGACCTGCTCCCTTTTTAACAAGCCCTTCTAAAAGTTCTGGACTAAATCCTACTGTTAATTCTTCAAAAATACTATTAATAAAATCCTCATTTTCAATATCATTTTGCTTAAAAAATTTAACCGCAAAATCTTTTATATGCCAATCAAGCTGTGCCTCTACCTGCTTTTTAAAACTCTCGTAAAAAGCATTTAATCTTGTTGCTCTTTCCTCTTCTGTTTTCTTTTTCGAAAAAAGAAATCCAATCTTAAAATCAGGCTGACATGCCTCTATAAAAGAATGAGCTAAATCCCTTGTTGCTGCAGGCATCAAATAAGCATTATCAAGAATTTTCTTAATTTCTTCTTCATATTGCTCTTTAAGGTTATTTTTTCTAGATTGTAATGAAATTTGACTTTCTTCTAAATCAGTAACCTCTTGAAGAACCCGCTTTCTTTCATTTTCAGGTAAATCCTCCAGCTGGGCTTCAAAATCCTGCCGCGCGTCATCATGCTCATTATCAAAATATAGCAAATGGTCTTCAATCAACGGTTTTGCTGAATTTATTACACTTTTAAGCAACAGTTCTTCTTTATTATTAATTTGGTTTTTCAAAAATTGGTCTAGCTTACCATATTCATTTAATGGATGATTCAAGTCTTTTAATGATGTAAAAAATAAACCATCGATGTTGACGCCCCAGCTTTTAAACGACTCTATTACACTAGTTTTGTACGATTCAAAGCTTAACTCTTCCTCGTTGTGTTTATCGATCATATTGATTACAAGATAAACTGGTTTTTCGCGGTCTTTTAACGTTTTTGTAAACGAGAAATTCAGCTCAGATTGAACATGGTTGTAATCCATTACGTAAAGAACAATATCTGCTAAATGCAGGGCAGATTCAGTCGAGATTCGATGGGCATCATCTGTTGAATCAATACCAGGCGTATCCATAATGGCAACATCTTCTGGTAGACTTATATCTTCATCGCTAATCTCTAATGAAATGATATTTTCGCCATCTTTAGCAAAGTTTTTAACGGCTTCAAAATCATAGGGAGCCGGAAATTCAACAGGATCGGCTTCTTTGTAATAAACTCTTGCGTAGCTTGTTCCTTTTTTTATTTTAACAAGATTCGCACTTGTCGGAATAGGACTGGATGGTAAAACTTCCTTTCCCATAAAGTGGTTCATCATTGTCGATTTTCCTGCAGAAAAGTGCCCGCAAAATGCGATCATAAATTCTTTGTTTTTTAGTTTTTCGACAAGCTGCTTCACTTTTTCAGCGTTGTCATTGTCCCCTTTTTCTTGTAATTCTAAGTATAATGCTGCTAAACGATTAATTTCTAACATAATAGTAATCTTTCCCCCATATATAGTCCCATAAAACTAAATAAAGTTAACCTTTATTTATGTTACCAATTGTTGAGCTTTTGCTCAATTGTTTTTCGCATCCAGTATGAACCTCACACGACTAAAGTCGCGAGTTTCTAACAACCCTACGGGTTGAAGGGACCCGACATTCTAAAACTAGCCTTAAGATTCCTGCTTCACAGAGAACAGCATCTGATAACGAACGTCTTACACTCTCTCCAACAATAAGTTGTTTAACTTATTGCCCAATGCTTTTAACACTGGCAGGCACACCCCGTAGTTCCTACGGTAAAAAAAAAGAATATTATCTATGCAACGACATGTGTTCGTAAGATACGAATACCTTCTTCTTTTATATTATTGGCCGCATTATGGTCGCGATCATGTTCTGCCCCGCAACTTGGACAAACCCATATACGGTCAGAAAGAGATAATAGCGTGTGTTTCTCTTTACACCCATTACATTGTTTCGAAGAAGCAAAAAAACGGTTAATTAACACGACTTTTTTATTGTCCCAACCTGCTTTGTAAGAAACGAATGTTACAAATGTAGACCAACTTACATCAGCGATACTACGAGCTAATTTTTTGTTTTTAATAAGACCTTTTACATTTAAATCTTCTAACACGATAACTTGGTTTTCGTTTACGAGTTTTCGAGATTGTTTATGCAAAAAGTCTTTACGTAAATTGCTGATTTTCACATGTAACTTGGCTACCTTCTGTCGCAGTTTTTTATAATTAGAAGAACCTTTCTTCTTATTTTTTAATTGTCGTTGCAAGGTAGCCAACTTTTTTAAGTATTGTTTCAAATAGCGTGGATTTTCAATTTTATTACCGTTTGAATCGATTAAAAAATGTGTTAAACCTAAATCGCAACCAATGATATTTTCTGCTGAAACCAAAGACCAGTCGATATCGTTTTCTATAGGAACGACTACTTCAATTTTTAAAGAAATATGCGTTTGACCACTACTATGCACGGTAACCGTTGCCCCTTTGATTTTACCGTTAAACCCTTGTTCCTTAAATAACTGACGTTGTTTCTTTGACAATTTAATGTTTACCCAACCCAATTTTGGTAGTTTAATTTGCTCTTTTTCAAAGTCTAACGCAATATTACCATTCGTTTCTTTGGTTGAATAACTTTGTTTAGATTTGTGTTTTGGTCTGAATTTTGGATACCTATTTTGACCTTTAAAAAATCGGTCAAAAGCATCGTCGACTTGTTCCAATGCACATTCCAATGCGAATTTATCCACTCTTTTCAACCAATTAAACATAGGATGGTCTTTTAAAGCATTGAACGATTTTTTAAATTCACCACTTCTCAGGGTTTCTTTGGTTTCATGATATACTTCTTGTCGTTCACCTAAGAAAAAATTAAACGTGAAACGTGCACAACCAATCGTTTGGATAATTTGTTCATGTTGTTTTGGTGTGGAAAAGGCACGGAACTTTAATCCATAATTACGGATTTTCTTGTTTTCTTTTGCCAATTCTTCATTTCGTTGTTTTATTGTTTTTCGTGTTCCTGCCATTCCACTCACCACCGATTGATTTGATATCTTTATTTTACCAAATATTTATCACAAACACAAACATTTGTTCCTTACTTTATTATAAAAAACTGAAAAAAAGCGCCCTAACTCACGACTGAAGTCACAAGTGTGCGGGCGCTAGTTATCAAATTTTGTCAGAAAAAATAAAAAAGACATCAGGAATCAACCGATCATTCCTCATGTCATTGAAATAAATATAAAATATGTAGTAAAAAAAACACGGTCTAGGGTCCTACAAGGCTTAATTAGACCGTGTACGTGGGTCGACTTTGTGAAGGATGTAATACATTAAACTTCCATACGTAACAACTGTAACCGAAACAAACGCGAATACCATTTTCCAACACCATCCCATCCCTAGTTAACACTATGT
>JAEWMK010000036.1 GCA_023457235.1 Bacillota bacterium | reverse complement strand
TCCATCACCGCAAATACTGACCTTAAATTGGTCATGGTGGGATTTAAGTTTCATCAGTGCGTCTAAAAGAATGTCGTATCCCTTTAGCCTTGTAAGGCGGCCGCTGGCAACTATTTTGATGGGTTTTTTTACTGTATATTCAGGATGGAAGTAGTTGAGATTAACTCCATTATAAATCGTGTAATGATTGGCAAGGTATTGCTGCGGAACATGAATATTATTTGTAACGGTAATAATGGAATCAGGGCTTGAAAGGGCAAAATCATCATATCGGGTAAAAATTTTTGCCTCGTTTACATCGTTTACCCACCCCTCCAGAATTGACTCATTATAGAACGAACCATGGATTGTCCCCACTAGCGGTTTGTGGGGATATAATTCCTTTAGAACAAAACTGGTAAGTCCATTTTGCGAGTGAACAAGATCAAACTGCTCTAAATCCATTTTTCGTAACATCAATTTGTGAACAAATTTCATCACCTCTAGATTAATAAAAGCAGCTGGACAGGAAGCTGCAAATCTTTCCATTAACTTTTGTTTAAAAAGAGCTGCCCATTCGTATTCTTCTGAGGTTAAGATTGAGACATTAGAGAAAGAATGCAGATAGAAATCGATTTCAACCATATTTCCCCTTAATATATCTATATAGGTGTTTACACCCCCATTTGCGTTGTATTCACCTAGTGATAACAGCAATACTCTCATAATTACCTCCTAAATTTAACCCATCTTGAATCGACTAACGCGAAATTATTCAGTCCGCCCAAACCAATTAGGTTATCCAATGCATCCTCATATAATGGCTGCATATCTAAGGCTTTTTTAAAAAACTCAGCTGCTTCTTTACATTTTCCTGTGTAAGCCAGTACTTCGCCAATATAATTGAAGACAATATGATTTTTATCACTTATGGCATTTAGACATTGTAACGATAATGGAAATTCCTTACTCATAAGCTTAATAATTGCTACAAGAAAAAGTTTTGCATCATTACTTATTGCAGTCTCGGTGGATTTTTTGAGGTAAGACTGAGCATCTAAGGTTAAACCTCGTTTGTATAAATGATAAGCCAAAATAGAAAGAGCAACTGTTTCATTCTCTTCATCGTCCCCAGTTTCCCAGCAGACTTCCGGGATCCATTCTTTTAAAGGCAAAAGGTCCAAAATTTTACGAAGATGAAGTGCAGATGACTCATAATCAATCTGTTTAGTAACGTTATTACCATGCTTGCGGTAATAGTAAAGCGGCTTAGGAATATGAACATTGTCACACTTCTGAGCAATCTGAAAGGTCATCATGGTATCAGGACCGATTTTCAACGAAGTGTCATAAGTTAAATTTGCAAGTACTTCTCTTCTTACCATCATGCTTGCGTTATTAAAAGGTGTACCAGTTTTTAAAACAAAACGTTTCACGTTCCGCTTGTCTATTGCAACTGCTTTTAAATAGCCGATTGGGCTTTCATCTTCATCAATAACTAACATGTCAGAATGAACGATTCCAATGGATTGATGTAGGAATCCATTTAGTAATTCCTCAAAGCGATTCGGGATAGAAATATCATCCGCATCCTGAAAAACAATAAACTCGCGTTTGGTCAGAGTTAACGCCATATTTCGCGCAGAGGCCTCCCCTCCATTCTCTTTTCTTCTATAAACAATCCTCGGGTCACGAAAAGACATAATAATCTCTTCACTGTTATCCACAGAGCCATCATTTATAATAATGAGTTCAAAATCAGGAAAGGTTTGATTTAAAACACTTTCAATGCTTTTTCTTAAAAAATGTCCCGCATTATATACTGGCATAATCACACTAATCATGATGCTCAACACCTCTTCAAATAATTAATAAAAGCCGGTAACTTACTCCGGCTCAATAAAAATTATATTATAATCCCTTCCTCTAGGTTCCTCACAAGGTGATGAGCTTCCCTATCAATCCAAAAAGCGATGATTCCCTAGTCGTCTCTTTCATATCTATCTGAGTATCCCATCAACACCTCTTCCTTAGATAAAATACAAGCATTAATTAAGCCTATTCACATAGATATTTGTCCTATTCCATACAGTAAATAAAAAAGACCCCCAACCAAAATTGGTTGAGAGCCTTTGGAACGTTGATAATTAACGTTTTGAGAACTGAGGTGCACGACGTGCGCCTTTAAGACCGTATTTCTTACGTTCTTTCATGCGAGCATCACGAGTTAAGAAGCCTGCGCTCTTAAGAACTGCACGATATTCTGGATCAGCTTGCAGTAATGCACGAGCAATACCGTGACGGATTGCACCAGCTTGACCAGTGTATCCACCGCCGCTTACGTTAACTAATACATCATAGCTGCCTGCATTTTCAGTAGCAACTAGAGGTTGCTTAGAAACTACACGTAATGTTTCTAAATTAAAATATTCTTCAATGTCGCGACCGTTCACGACTACACGTCCGTTACCAGGAACTAAACGAACACGTGCAACTGAACTTTTACGACGTCCTGTACCGATATATTGTACCTGTGCCAAATTAATTTACCTCCTTAGAAATTATCCGCGAAGTTCGTAAACTTCTGGTTTTTGTGCTTGATGTGGATGTTCGCTACCTTTGTATACGTTAAGCTTCTTAAACATTTGACGACCTAAAGTGTTTTTTGGAAGCATTCCTTTAATTGCACCTTCAAGCATTTGTTCAGGGCGAGTTTGAATCATTTCCTTTGCAGTACGTGACTTTAATCCACCTGGATGTAATGAATGACGGTAGTATACTTTACCCTCTAACTTGTTACCAGTTAAATGGATTTTCTCAGCATTAATGATGATTACATGATCACCAGTGTCTACATGTGGTGTAAATGTTGGTTTATGCTTACCACGAAGAATTGAAGCTACTTCACTAGCAAGACGACCTAAAGTTTGGCCTTCAGCATCGATTACTAACCATTTACGCTGAATATCTGAAGCCTTCGCCATATAAGTTTGACGCATTGTATTCCCTCCTAAAAAATCTTCGTTCATTTCATTTTCTAAAGTTTATTTTCACACGATTAGTTTCGGGGCTAAAATCGTGGCGTGATCTTTGAAAATGTACCATAGGTAATAATATAACATTTACGGATTCAATGTCAAGAAAATGTTACACCTGGGAAGGTTGTTTATTGCGAAAAGCGCAAGCGACCGTTTAGCGACGAACAAACTGGAGCACTTCGCAATGAGATAAAGGAAACACAGCGAGGTACGAGCTGATGTTGACTTATCGTAGTGAAGAAGTGTGAAGTTTGCTAGTCGCTGGTCGCTG
>JAEWMK010000035.1 GCA_023457235.1 Bacillota bacterium | reverse complement strand
GTACAGCTGCATCAAATACTTGTTGTATTCGATGAATATTGGAGGCGAAAGTTGCAACAATAACACGTCCTTCAGCAGTTCGTATACAATCACACAGTTCTTCACCTACTGAGCTTTCTGAGCCCGTCGTACCAGGAATTTCAGCATTCGTACTATCGGATAATAGACAAAGAACACCTTCTTTTCCGAGCTTGGACATTTTAAAGAAATCAAAGCGAACACCGTCTGCTGGTGTTTGATCCAATTTAAAGTCCCCCGTATGAACGACCGCACCATGTGAAGTATGTACTACTATCCCCACCGAATCCGGAATACTATGAGTTGTCCTAAAAAAAGATACACTAGCGTATTCAAATTCTAAAATCGTATCCGCATGAATTTCCTTCAGCAAATTACCATATTTCAGTCCCGATTCCTCTAATAAATTAGCAACTAACCCGATCGTCAACCTTGTTCCATATATTGGAACCCGGATGCGTCGTAAGACATAAGTTAACGACCCAATATGGTCCTCATGCCCATGTGTAAGAAAGATCCCTTTAATTCGAGAAACGTTTTCTTGTAGATAAGTAATATCTGGGATTACTGCATCGATTCCAAGCAATTCATCTTCCGGTAATTTTAATCCAGCATCGATGACATAAATTTCAGGACCTACTTCAACAACATACATATTTTTACCGATTTCCCCTAGGCCCCCAAGAGCAAATATTCTAACTGGATTGTTTTCTTTCTTTACCAATTCTTATCCTCCTATTCAGTTTTGAACCGCTCTAAGTCACTTGCATTTATTATACCGTATGGAAGAATTTTAGTACAAGTAAAAACGAGCCTAAAATATTTAGGCCCGTTTAGAATTTCATTAGTATTTTTTTAATAAATCATCGATTATTGATTGCTTTTCTTTTTGCAGTGGGACTAATGGCAACCTTACAGAACCAGTGTCAATCCCTTTTGCCTGCAATGCATACTTAAGCGGCACCGGATTAGGTCCGATAAACAGCCCTTTCATGATTGGCAATAAGTGCTGGTGTAATAGTGCTGCTTTTTTTACATCTCCACTTTCAAATAGGGAAATCATTTCTTGCATTTCATTTCCAATAATGTGAGATGCGACAGAAATAACACCTCTACCGCCGATTGCTAATACTGGCAATGTGTTGCTGTCATCACCGGTGTATAAATAAAAATCGTCACTGGTTCGTGAAATAATTTCTGCCATTGCATTTAAGTCTCCACTTGCTTCCTTCACGGCAACGATATTCTCAACTTTCGATAATTTAACAATAGTATCTACAGATATATTAATACTGCAACGCCCCGGAATATTGTACATCATAACGGGTAGATTCGTTTCAGTTGCTATTGCCTTAAAATGCTCATATAACCCATCTTGGTCAGGTTTGTTGTAGTAAGGGGCAACAAGCATGATGGCATTTGCTCCAGCCTTTTCTGCTTTTTTAGTCAGTTCAATTGAGTCTCGAGTATTGTTGCTACCAGTCCCTGCAACTACTGGAACTCTTCCATTTACCACTTCCACGACGTGGCGATATAAAGCAACTTTTTCTTCTGTTGTTAAAGTAGGAGATTCTCCCGTTGTTCCAGCTACGATCAGAGAATCCGTTCCATTATCCAACAAATAGTTCACTAAATCCGTAGCTTTATCGAAGTCAATATTACCATTTACATCAAATGGTGTTACCATGGCTGTACCTACACGACCAAAAACCATTTTTGTTCAACCCCTTACAAAATTCATATCCATTCTCTGTCTAGCTCCAGCGCCCAGCGACTCGTAAACTTCACTCATCTCCCTACGATAAGTCAACATCGATTCGTTTTACTCATCGTGTTTCCTATATCTCAATCGACGCGCTCCAGTTTATACGTCGCTTGCCGGGCGCTTACGCTTTTCTATTGACAAAATTCGTCATGTAATGAATTTACAGCCCGAACCATGTCTTCCTCATGAACAAGAACCCAAATGGTTGTATGACTATCAGCTGACTGAAGAATTTGAATCCCTTCCTTGGAAAGTGCACTAACAATTCTAGCCGTAACTCCAGGAACTCCAGTCATTCCTGCACCAACTGCTGATACTTTTGCACAACTTCGAATTACCTTTGGCTCATAACCTAATTCCTTTAATACGGCAATGGCACGGTCTGTCATTTTGTCCATTACTGTATATATGATTGCATTTGGTGAAATATTAATAAAGTCTACACTGATTCCTTCTTGGGCCATTGCTTTGAAAACTTCGGATTGAATATTATAATGTCCTTCAATCGGTGTTACTGTTATTTGTGTAACATTTGGAACGTGCGCAATACCGGTAACAACCCGATCGTGAATGTCACTGCCTTTTGTATTCACAACAGCCGAAGTAACCAGTGTTCCTGGACCATTTGAATAAGTTGAACGTACTCTAAGTGGAACCTTTGCCTGCATTGCTATTTCAACAGCACGGGGATGAATGACCTTTGCACCTTGATGTGCAAGATTACATATCTCATTGTAGGTCATAACTGTTAATGGACGTGCCCCCTCCACAATTCGTGGGTCGGCGGTCATTACACCCTCCACATCAGTAAAAATATCAATAAATTCCGCGTTTAAAGCTACTCCCAATGCCGCTGCCGATGTGTCGCTGCCGCCCCTACCAAGAGTGGTTACTTCACCCGCTTTGGAAGTCCCTTGAAATCCTGCAACTACTATAACATCATGGGTTTCAAGTTCCTCCAGCACACGGTCGCATCTCATTTCTATTATTTTTGCGTTTGAATGCTCATCATTTGTATGAAAACCTGCCTGTGCACCTGTCAAGGCTATTGCGGGTATTCCGTTTGTATTCAGCATATTCGAAAAAACAATGGCAGAAATAGTTTCACCACAGGAAAGTAATAAATCGTGCTCACGATTACTGATCTTTGAGATGTTTACAAGGTTTTGTAGTGTATCAGTCGCATAGGGATCACCTTTTCTCCCCATTGCCGATACAACTACAACAACCTTATAGCCATTACTCAAAGCTTTTTCAATATGTGATTTAGCACGAAGCCTGCTATCTTCGTCCTTAACTGATGTTCCGCCAAACTTTTGGACGATGATTTTCATCGAGACACCTCTTCTAAGTTGTAGTTATCAATTTTAATACTAGTGCCAAGTTGAATATATCATTTAGATTTATTTAACAATCCCTAATGAAATCAAGCGCTCAGCAATTTGAACTGAATTCCATGCAGCACCTTTTAATAAATTATCAGATACAATCCACATATGGAATCCTTTGTCATTATCCAAATCTTTGCGAATACGGCCAACAAATGTTTCTAATTTGCCTGCAGCCGAAGTCGCCATTGGGTATACTTGCTCCTCAGGCTGATCTTCTAAAATAATTCCTTCAGCAGATGCTAAAAGGTCCTTCATTTCTTGAACAGTAACGCCTTCTTTTTCAACTTCAATATAAACTGATTCTGAATGTCCATATTCCACTGGTATTCTCACGCATGTTGCCGCTACTGATAATTCAGGCATATGCATGATTTTCTTTGTTTCATTAATCATTTTCATTTCTTCAAATGTGAAGCCATTTTCAGTGAATTTATCGATTTGTGGAATGGCATTAAAAGCGATTTGGTAATGCTTTTTGTCTGCACCACATGGTAATATTTCCGGTGTAAATGCTTCCCCGTTTAATACAGCTTTAGATTGTTCCTTCATTTCTTTAATTGCCATTGCACCTGCACCTGATACTGCTTGGTATGTGGAAACAATAACCTTATTCAAGCCAAATGCTTTTCTAATTGGTTCTAACGCTACAACCATTTGAATAGTTGAGCAGTTTGGATTAGCAATAATTCCTTTGTGCTGATGGATATCGGCCTCATTAACTTCCGGCACAACTAATGGAACTTCCGGATCCATTCTGAACGCACTTGTGTTATCAACACAAATTGCCCCTCTTTTTGCTGCTTCTGGAGCTAATTGTTTTGAGACTGATCCGCCAGCACTAAATAATGCAATATCAACACCTTCAAAGCTCTCAGGCTTAGCCACCTGAACAACATGCTCTTCGCCTTTGAATAAAAGCTTTTTGCCTGCTGAACGTTCTGAAGATAGTAATGTTAATTTTGAAATTGGGAAGTTTCTTTTCTCTAACGTAGATAACATTTTCTCCCCTACTGCCCCCGTTGCTCCAACTACTGCTACATGATATCCTTTTACATTTTCCATTCTTTTTCCCCTTCCCTCTATTACAATTATTTAATAGAACCATTTGTTATAATTTTTAAATTATAAAGATTATTTTATCATATTCCGTCATGAAGGAAAGAACTTTTATGACCAACTTTAATATTAACAGAAAATGTGATTATTCACCATCCCGATATCTTTCAATTAATACAGGTTGAAATTGCCGTCCTAAAATAGCAGCCTCAACAGTATCGACTAGTGCATCCATTCTTGCAACAATTGAATTTGGCTTTTTGATCGGATCATCCTGCCCAAAAGGAATAAAATATATATTTTTAGTCGCCATTAGTTTCATTAAATTCATTCCATTTAAACCTAAGGCATCATTTGTCGAAATACCCAAAACAACTGGATTAAGATTTCTTAATGTCGCCTTTGCTGCCATTAATACCGGGCTATCGGTTAGAGCATTGGCAAATTTGCTCATAGAATTGCCTGTTAAAGGAGCAATTACCATGCAATCTAAAGGCATTTTAGGTCCTAATGGTTCAGCTTCGACGATGGTAGTAATGACCTGATTACCTGTCATTTCCTCAAGTTTTTGTAACCATTCTTCCCCTTTTCCAAATCTTGTTGTCGTGCTTTTTACAGTATGGGTAACGACAGGTCTAACATCTGCACCAGCTTGAATGAGTTTTTCAATTTGCGGCATAACAGCGTCATACGTACAATGGGAACCGGTTAATCCAAATCCAATTCGCTTACCTTTAAGAGTCATTTATGATTTCTCCTTTCCTAGTTGCAGCTCTTCTGTGAGTATTTGAGAAATAACATTAGCCACAATCTTACCAGCTGTTTTCGGGGCCACAATGCCGGGAAGACTTGGTGCCAACAATGCTTTAATGCCCCTTTTTTCTGCGTATCTAAAGTCCGTTCCTCCCGGTTTTGAGGCTAAATCAATAATGACCGTATGAAGCGGCATTTGCGAAATGACCTTCGCCGTCACCACTAAATAAGGCACTGTATTGATAACAATATCAGCCTGTTCTACCTCATTAATTAAATCCGAAGTAAAAAACGGTTTTAATCCCATTTCCGTAATTCTCGCAATATCCTCTAATTTTCGGGCACCAACCTTTACTTTTGCCCCAAGACAAGCGAAGGTTCTTGCTACCGACATTCCTACTCTACCTAAACCGATCACAACAACATTGGAGCCATGTATCGTAATATCCGTATGTTGAATCGCCATCATAATCGTTCCCTCTACCGTTGGAATCGAGTTGTAAATGGCAACATCGTTTCGTTCAAAAAGCTTGATTAACTTCCGGTTTGAATCAGCACAAATTCCGTCTAAATATTGATTGCTAATACCCGAAAACACAATGCAGTGTTCCGGGGTTTTTTTAAGCATTTCTTGTTGTAAGACTGTCTTTTCGTTCGAAAAAATGGTCTCCACCTCTCCTGTCATATTTGTACCTTTAACAGGTAAGATAATGGCATCAATTTCGGTAAAGTCCAGCTCATCAATTTCTTTCTTGGAGGACCCGGAAAAAACGTGATCTAGTTGATTAAATCCAACTAAAGATAACTTTGCATCTAATTCTGTTAATTTACGGATTACCTCTAATTGACGGGCATCACCGCCAATAACAGCAATGTGCAAATCCGTTAACATTTCAATCTCACCTTCTTTATTGGGTGTGTAATCATTTAAAGATATCGGAATAGCCTAAGTTCTTGTTCTTCAACATCATATGAAGGGCAAGAAAAGAAGGTGAATAAAAAAAGCGAAAGCGCCCGGTAAGCGCACGACAAAACTGGAGCGCATCAACTGAGATAAAGGAAACACGACGAAAGTAGGGAGTCGATGTTGACTTATCGTAGGGAGGTGAGCGAAGTTTACGAGTCGCTGGAGCTGGACAATAAAAAAAGGCTGATCCCCATAGGGACCAACCTTTAAACATAATTAAATTTCATCATTAAAATCGATTATGATCATATCACTGCCTATTTTCTTAATGTTCCGCCAAGGAACCCGTACTTCAGTACCATTCTTTTTAAAACCAAACCACTTCATCGTCGGGATGAGAAAGGCTTTAATATGCCCTGTATTCTCATCAATTTCTAAATCCGCTTGACCGAGAACACCCATTCGTTCGCCTTTTTTTAGATCAATAATTTCTTTCCCATTCATTTCACTAAGTCTCATCTTGACGCCTCCTAGAATATCTATTGAATATTAGTTGGCAATTTTCCTTCTGGACTAATTAAAGCTACAGAATATTGGTCGGTAAAAATTGTGTCTGCAAATTGGTTAACGGAATCTAAAGTTACGCTTGAGACCTGCTCTAAAACTTCATTTAATGAGCGATGTCGCTTTAATAATAATTCATTTTTCCCATTGCGGCTCATTCGGCTATTTGTGCTTTCAAGGCTGAGCATTAAGCTCCCTTTAAGCTGTTCCTTGCTATTCGTTAATTCTTTTTCAGTTATACCAGTCCGTTTTAAGGTTGTTAATGTATCTTGGATTGTTTCAAATAAAATATCTAGTTGATTGCTTGCTGTTCCGCCATATATGGCTAATAATCCATTATCTAAAAACGCAGAATGGTAGCTGAAAATGGAATAAGCGAGCCCCCTGGCCTCACGTACATCTTGGAAAAGCCGACTTGACATGCTTCCTCCAAGTACATTGTTTAACACAATTAGGGAATATATATCTTCATGGCCAACTTGTAAACCATTAAACCCGATACATAGATGGGCTTGTTCCGTATCTTTTTTCCTCGCGATTTTTTCATCATTAATGGTAGGAGCAATATGTTCAGGTCTTGTGTATTTCGATTCATAATGACCAAAATATTTTTCAACTTCTTTAATAAATGCTTCATTAATATTTCCTGCAATCGAGATTACTACATTGTCAGGTGTATAATAATGATTTACGTAATTTCTTAAAGAATCACCGGTAAAGGTCGCCAATGTTTCCTCTGTGCCTAAAATTGGATAGGCAAGCGGATGGTTCCCAAATGATGCTTTGCTTAAAATATCATGAACGATATCATCCGGTGTATCTTCGTACATCTTTATTTCTTCAAGGACAACATTCTTCTCCTTTTTCAATTCCTCTTCATCGAAAGTTGAATTAAAAAACATATCCGCTAAAACTTCCAACGCAAAATCTGAATGTTCATCTAATACTTTTGCATAATAGCATGTGTACTCTTTAGACG
>JAEWMK010000034.1 GCA_023457235.1 Bacillota bacterium | reverse complement strand
TTCGGACGTACAAAACGCCGGGTGGATGAGCTCTCAGAAGCTCTACAAAAACGCGGTTATTCTGCTGACGGACTGCACGGTGACCTGTCTCAGAACCAACGTGACGCTGTAATGCGTAAATTCCGTGATGGCAGCATTGATGTATTGGTAGCTACAGACGTAGCAGCACGTGGTCTCGATGTATCTGGTGTATCTCACGTAATTAACTTCGACTTACCACAAGACCCTGAAAGCTATGTTCACCGTATTGGGCGTACAGGCCGTGCCGGAAAACAAGGGCTAGCTTATACATTTGTGACACCAAGAGAAATTGGCCAATTGAAAAATATTGAGCGAACTACAAAAAGAAGTATGGAACGCAAACCAGTTCCTTCAATGGATGATGCATTAGAAGGACAAAAGCAAATCACTGCTGAAAAGATATTATATACTATTCAGAATGAGAATTTTTCATTCTATAAACATATGGCTGAAGAATTACTCGATGAGCATGATTCTGTAACGGTAGTAGCTGCCGCAATTAAATTGTTAACGAAAGAACCTGATCAAACTCCGGTTCAACTAACAGCAGAAGCACCAGTTATTGTGAAGGAACGTAAACCACGTGGTGACAACCGCTCACGTGACAACTATTCACGTGATAACCGACGCCGTGATGGTGGGGGTTCGAGAGGGAAAGGCGGCAACTTCGGGCGGAATAGCAGAGGACGCAGTTCAAGCCCAAGCGGCAGCCGTAAAAAAACTTTTAAATAATAATGAATGTAAAAATGCTAACCGGTGAGGTTAGCATTTTTTTGCAGCTGTTAATATAGATAGAATAGGTAATAAGCCTCCTAGTATCAACGATGTTAGACCTAACCCGTAAGAACCATTGATATACATAAATGCGCCACTACTAATTCCTAAAAGTGCAAGGAAGGCAGATGCCCAAATAATATATTTTTGACGCCGTTTCGCTTTGAGATAAACATCGATGTGAAACATAAATATCACTCCTTTCATCTCTTTACAGATATTGTAAAACGATTAGTAGAATATTGATGTGAGTTATTCTTTGTTTTTTTACGGTAATTATGAAACTTTATTGAACAATAAAGCACCTATAGATAAAGTTCGGACGCAGTCCGCTTGATTTTGCGAACCTGTCGGAAGTTGATCAGGGTCCAGACACAATTTTTTCATCAAATATGAAACTTTTACCAATGGAAAAGTGTCTATACATAAAGGAGGTGCGGATTTTGTGAAGAAACAAATCAACATTATTCATTTTATATATGTAATTGTCGTGCTTTTCGGTCTTTTACCAGTTGCATCGTTATACTTACAACCGAAGATTGAAATGGCCTCAATTGATAAGCAGCTTGAAGTAGGCAACGAATCGACAGCAAAGGACGAAATTAAATCTTTGCTTCAACAGAACATTTCCGATAAGAAAAAATGGGAGATCATTCAAAAGTATATGGTTGACGGTGATTTGGCACGCCGGTTCGATGTTTATATTGGACCTTCCATGATATCTTGGCCAAATCCAGACAATCCAAACGTGTTTACGGCAGAAGAAGCCATTCCGTTTTTAGAGGAATATATAGAAAATGGTCCGGTTGATGATTATATCCAATCAGCTGCCAAGCAGTTGGCCATTTACTACCAACAGCAGGGTAATTCTGAAAAGGCGGATCAAATTTTAGTAAAGGCATCAGTAAGAGCAATTTCATCTTCAAAGGATTATTATCTGACAGAGCTTTTTATAAAAAGGGTTCAAATCGCGTTGGAAACTAATAATTTTTCGAAAGCCGAGTCGATCATCGAGGAACTGAAAGAACAGGCAAAGCAGAATAACACAACAAATGCGGATCTTCAAACAATAATCCCGTTGCTTGAGGTTCAAAAATTGCTTCATGAAGGAAAATTCATTCAAGCCCATGAAAAGCTAAACCAAGATGTAGTTACGCTTAAGAAACAGTGGAATGAGGAAAACGAAAAGTACAGAGAAATGGCCGAACAGGCAGGTCAACAACAGCCTGAGGACCTGCAATTTGAAAACGGTGTTTTTGCTAGTGAGTTACTATCGATCAAACACCAACTAGAGCAAGCTATCAAACTGGGAAACACAAATTTAGCGTCAATCGAGGGGAGAATTACTAAATCAAACGGTATGCCTATGTCAGGTGTTGATGTGTTTTTACGGGATGAAGCATCCGTCAATATGTCGGTGGGTCGTGATGAAAGACATCAAACGTTGACAGACGAAAATGGCTTTTATCAGTTTACAGGTGTGATTCCAGGAAAGTATCAGATCCATCTTGGGTTAACGCAGGCGCAGGTTGACGGTTGGGCTTGGGTAATGACAAAAGATCAATGGATTGATATAACGGGAGATAGAAAGATTACGTATAATATGAAGTTCAATCCTTTAATAGAAATTTATGAACCCGTTAATTATAAGGAAATTCATTCAAAAGAAGTCCGTTTTAAATGGGAAAAGGTTAGCGATGCGGACTACTACGATTTAAATCTTTGTTTAGAGTTTGATAATGGGTCAACTTGCTCTTCCGTTGAAACAAATATTAAACAAAATGAATTTACTATTCTGTTCGAGGAGTTGTATGACAAAAAAACTGGCATAATGTTTTCAGGAGATGGCTCGCGAATTGAAACGGTAGAACCTGAGAGTTTATTAGGGTTTGCAAATAGTGAAGGGGAGTTTTCATGGTATGTTAGGGCCTATGATAAGAACGACTCAGTGATCACGCAAAGCAACGGTTATATATTAAACAAGCGGTCAATGGATAAAGCGCCGATATTTTACTTAAAAGAGCGTGAGTTAACGAAAGCGGACCAACTGCTGTTGGACCATAAAATACTAGAGGCATTTGAGCTGTATAAACAAACTGTGAAAGAGAACCCTAATGATACGCATAGCGAGCGCATGGCTGCAAAATTAAGTGAATTCATGGATAGTATTGAGAAAAAATAAGAGGTTTCGGTAATTCACTAGAGTCAATTAAATATTTAAATGCAACAATAAAAAGCATCTCGTTAATAAAAACGAGATGCTTTTCTTAATACGATCGGTGCTAAGGCTGCCCCGCCGATAAGCCCGAAAATATGGGCGTAAATATTGATGTCCGACCTGAAAAAGGTCATCGCCATGCCAATGACTAAGATCGAAATAATAATCTGCGAGTTCATGCGGTCAATTAAATCTTTGCGATAAATGACCATGTATAGATATACTCCGAAAAGACCAAAGATGGCACTGGAAGAACCCAGGTGGTAATAATTAATTGGAGCCACAAAATAAGTGCCAATATTGGCAAGTACACCACTTAATAAATAGGTGATAATAAATATAGGTTTGCCTAACATTCTCTCAAGGGCAGGACCGAAGATGGCTAATGAAAAAGAATTAAAAAGCATATGGCCAAAACTGCTATGGAGAAAAATGGGTGTTAAAAGGCGCCAATATTCGCCGTTGTATACATCGTAATTGGACCCGATTCCAAGGTAGAGCAGTTGCTGCCCACCGGGTAAAATTGAAAAAATAATCCATAGCAATATATGAATGATGATAATTCCGGTTACAATTGGGTAGTGCCGGGTAAAAGATCGGAAATTTTCGTGGCGGATAAACATTCGCGATACTCCTTTGTTATACTTTATTTATACTTCATTATATGGCTTCTTCCTATTAATTAGAAGAAAGGGAAACTGATTATGATAAAAGGGATCGGTATAGATATTGTCGAACTAAATAGAGTGCGGACAATAAATGAAAGACAACCTAAATTTTTAAAAAGAATTTTAACGGAAAATGAAATTAAAATATTCGAAGCATTATCAAAAAGCCGTCAAACAGAATTTTTAGCAGGCAGATTTGCCGCTAAAGAAGCTTATGCAAAAGCAAAGGGGACAGGCCTAGGTGAATATTTAAGCTTTCTTGATATTGAAATTTTACCAGACTTGCTCGGAAAACCGGAAATAAAAACAAAAGAAAAAGAAATTGTGCATTTGTCTATATCTCATTCAAGGGAATACGCCGTTGCACAGGTAATCATAGAGGAAATATAGTCTAAAAAAAGTTGCTTGTCAGGGCTAGTCTGCATATTACGTAACTTTGTCTCATATATATTTAGTGCGGTTAGGAGGGAACATATTGCAAGTAGTGACTGCAAATGAAATGTACGAAATTGACCGCTTTACAATGGGCGAAATAGGTCTTCCAGGTGTGCTGTTAATGGAGAATGCCGGTCAGGCTTTTGTTCAAAAGGCATTAAATTATTTGAATCAAAGCCAGAAAATAGCGGTGTTAATTGGTACCGGCAATAATGGTGGGGATGGTTTTGTAATTGCGAGAATTTTAAAAAGCTTAGAGTTCCGCGCTGATGCCTACTTAATAGTGGAAGAAGGAAAAGTGAAGGGTGATGCATTGTTTCATTTTAACGCTTTTCGCAGCTCCGGTTATGAGGTTATGCCGCTTTGTGATTTGAATGGTTTGCAACATTATGACGTTATTGTTGATGCAATGCTTGGAATTGGGATTAAGGGAGAGATTAAATCCCCTTATCGCGAGATTATCGAAGCTTGTAACGAGCTAAATAATTTCAAAATCTCTGTAGATATACCAAGTGGTGTACCTGCAGATGGTTCGCAACCTTTTAATCTAGCATTTAAGGCAAACGTTACAATCACGCTCCAGCATCCTAAGCTAAGTGCCTTTACTTTTCCAGCCAGAGAGTATTATGGGGAACTCGAAGTGGTTCCAATTGGCATTCCACCGAAAGCTACGCAAGCTGTTGTAAAGCTTGATCGTAAGTGCTGGACGGAAAAGGAAGTTCAACAAACGTTAACAAACCGGTCACCATCTTCACATAAAGGCATACATGGGAAGGGCTTAGTAATTGGGGGTTCATTACCTATGACGGGAGCACCTGTTATGACAACAAGGGCTGTCCTTCGAGCTGGCGGGGGTCTTACTACATTGGCTATACCAGATGCCATTCATTCCATTGTTGCAAGTCAAATTGTTGAGGCGATGTTTTCACCGTGGAAGTCAGTTAATGGTCATTTCAGTGGTGAATTAGGAACGGATGTCTCACGGTTTGACGCTGTTGCGTTCGGTCCTGGTGTAGGTCGAGAAAATGGCGGTGAAAAGATCCTTTCAACTTTACTTGACAACGTGAAGGCACCGCTTATAGTCGATGCAGATGGGTTGTTTTATCTTGCAAAGCTCAAAGAAAAGTTGAAACAAAGGTCACACCCGACAATTATTACTCCACATACTGGTGAATTTGCACAGCTAACTGGTTATTTACCAACAGAGATTGAAAATAATCGCTTTGAATTATCGCGGCAGTTCGCTCTTCGATATGGAGTATATATTGTGCTAAAAGGACCTTATTCTATTGTAACTACCCCAACAGGTTCGCAATTTGTGAACACGAGTGGAAATGCAGCTCTTGCAAAAGGCGGAACCGGTGATGTTCTTACTGGTATTATTTTAGCCTTTGTCATGAACCATTCCAATTTACAGGAAGCTGTCAGTAATGCTGTTTTTGCCCATGGAAAAGCGGCTGATGTGTTAGTGGAGGGTAATCACACTATGCGTGATGTTATTGCGACTGATGTGATTAATGCGCTGCCAACCGTATTTCGTACATTTCATTAAAGCCTATTCACGTTCCCTTCTTTGTCCGAAACGAGACAAAGGGGTTGAAGATATGAAGAAAGGATTTTCACTATTAATTTTAGGACTTTTACTCATCATCGGATTATCAGCATGCGGGGCAAAGAGCCAGGCAGATGTTCAGAAAGCTTTAAATAAACAAATGGAAGAAATGACAGGCTATAAAGCAAATGCGACGTTAACTTTACAAACTGGTAATGAGCCGCAAAATTATAACATTGATATTTGGCGTAATAAACCTGATTTCTATCGAGTTCATTTAAAGAGTGACAATAAAGACCAAAGTCAGATGATTCTTCGTAATGATGAAGGTGTGTTTGTAATAACACCTGCATTAAATAAGAGTTTCAAATTCCAAAGTGACTGGCCGGAAAATACAAGTCAGGCCTATTTATATGAATCATTAGTTCGCGATATTTTAAATGATAAAGATGCTAAATTTACTGCAACTGATAGTCAGTACATTTTTGAAACAAAAACAAACTATCAAAATAACAAAACGCTTCCTACACAAGAGATTACAATTAATAAAAAGGATTTAACACCGGCGA